>NZ_JBJNRJ010000053.1:27846-36407 GCF_046233715.1 Trujillonella humicola
CTCACCCCGGAGCTGGGCCCTAGGGACCTCCCACTGTCCAGACCTCGCCCGATCCGGCAGCCCCGCCCGGGGCCGCCCGGCCCCCCCCCCGTCCGCCGGTCCCGCGGAGGTCCTGTGTCCGACTCCCTGCTCGTCGTCGTCGTGGCGCTGGTCGCCCTGGCCGTCATCGCTGCCCTGCTGGTGGCCGGACGCCGGCACCGGCGGCGGCAGGGGGCCGCGCCGCGACCCTCCAACGACCCGCCGCGGCCCGGGGAGTCCGGCGCCGCCGACGCCCGCGGAGCGGTCAACCGGAACAGCTGGATGCTCGGGGGCGGCGGCAGCGGCGGCTGACCTCGGCTCACGCGCCGGAGGCCTGCACGACCTCCGAGATCTTCGGGACCAGGCTGTCCAGCAGGTACGGCAGGCTCAGGACGCTGGAGAACTGCAGCGCGTCGTAGTCGGCGCCCTCGACGAACAACGACCGGCCCTCGGCCACCGCCGGGATGGCGCCGAGGATCGGGTCGCCCTCGATCTGCGCGCGCTCCGCCGCCGAGCCGGCCTGCCACAGCAGCACGTCGGCGTCCAGCAGCCCGGCCTGCTCCTGGCTGACGGTTCCGTAGAACTCCTCCCCGGCGATCTCGTCGAGCTCCGGGTCCACGACCATCCCGAAGTCCAGGAAGAACTGCGTGCGGGTGTCGCTCGAGGCGTGGAACGGGTACTCGCCCTGGTAGGCCACGCCGGACAGGGTGACGCTGCGGCCCTCCAGCTCGGCGTGCGCGGCGCGGACGTCTGCGAACCGCGCCTCGACCTCGGCGACGAGCTCCTCGGCGCGCTCCTCCTGGCCCAGCGCCCGCCCGGTGACGAGCGTCTGGTCCTGCCACGGGGTACCGAACGCCGGGAACTGCGCCGGCTGGACGACGACCGGGGCGATCCCGCTGAGCGTCTCGTACTCCGCCTCGGTCAGGCCGGCGGTCACCGCCATGATCAGGTCGGGCTCCAGGACGGCGACCTGCTCGGCGTCGATCTCCGCGCGCGGCAGGATCACCGGCTCGGCGTCCCCGGCCGCGTCGTCGGCCCAGGGGAAGAACACGTCGTCCTCGGGACCGAAGGCGTAGCGGACGCCCACCGGGACGACGCCGAACGCCAGGATCGCGTCCTGCTCGGTGTATCCCAGCGACACGACCCGCTGGGGCTCCTGGGGGATCTCCGTCTCGCCGTAGGCGTGCTCGATGGTGATCGGGAAGGCGGACGAGCCCTCCGCGGCGGACGACGACGCGGCGGAGTCGCCGGCGTCGGCCGATCCGCAGCCGGCGAGGAGGAGCGGGAGCATCAGGCCGGCGAGCACGGCGCCCCGCGTGCGGTTCATGATCGACATGAGCACAGTTCTAGCCGCACAGGCTTGGTTAGGCAAGCCTTACCTGGCCACGCGGCCGGATCGAGATGCGGTGAGGGCCTTACGCGTCCACCACGAGCATCCCGTCCACCTCGCGCACCGGGTACACCCGCACCGCGTGGGAGCCGCTGATCGCGACGCCGTCCACCCACCGGTAGGCGTACAGGTGCAGCGGGCAGACGAGCACGTCGGGATCGGTCTGCCCGTCGGCCAGCGGCCCGCCGGCGTGCGGGCAGGCCGCCTGGGTGGCGTGCAGGGAGCCGTCGCGCAGCCGGAAGACGGCGACCTGGGCACCGCCGGCGACGAAGGCACGCCCCTCCCCCGGCGGCACGTCCTCGACCCGGCCGACGGTGTGCGCCCGCCCACCCGGTGCGGGCGCCCGGCCGGGGACGGCGACCTCGGTGGCCGGACTCCCGAGCTCCGTGCCGGCGGTGGTCGGCTCGGCGACCTCCGTGTGCGTGACGCTCATCGGACGGGCACCTCCGGCAGGGCGACCAGCGGCAGGGACGTGCGGAACTGCCCCGGGGTGGCCGGCTGCGCGGCGTCCTGCCCCCACGGGTCGCGGTAGGCGTCGACCGAGCGCTGCATGTTCGCGTCGAGGTCGGCGCAGATGCCCTCGCTGTCCTCCAGAAGGACCTGCCTGATCCGCTCCAGGCCGATCCGCGGGACGAAGTCGTAGGTGCGCTCCAGCCAGTTGGCGTTCTCGCGGTAGTACTGCACGAACCGCCCGGCGAGCCGGATGACCTCCCCCGGGGAGTCGACGGTGGCCAGCAGGTCGCCCTTGCGCACGGTCGCCCCGGCGGCGCCGCCGACGTAGACCTCCCACCGGCCGTTGCCGACCGCGACCACGCCGACGTCCTTGACGTAGGCCTCGGCGCAGTTGCGCGGGCAGCCGACGACCGCCATCTTGATCTTCGCCGGGCTCTCGATGCCCTGGAACCGGCTCTCCAGGTCGATGCCGAGCTGGGTGGAGTCGCCCAGGCCGAAGCGGCAGAAGTCGCTGCCGACGCAGGTCTTCACCGTGCGCATGCTCTTGCCGTAGGCGTAGCCCGAGGGCATGCCGAGGTCGGCCCACATGGCGGGCAGGTCCTCTTTGCGGACGCCGAGGAGGTCGATCCGCTGACCGCCGGTCACCTTGACCATGGGGACCTCGTACTTCTCGGCGACGTCGGCGATCCTGCGCAACTGCGCCGGCGTGGTCACCCCGCCCTTCATCTGCGGGACGACGGAGAAGGTGCCGTCGCGCTGGATGTTGGCGTGGACGCGATCGTTGATGAACTCGCCGTCCTTCTCCGGCACGAAGTCCACGCCCCACACCATCTTGAGCAGCGAGGTCAGCCCCATCTTGGACTTCGCGTCCTCCTTGCCGCCCGGGGCGAGGGCGGCGAAGACCTGGGAGACCGACCGCAGGTCCTGCTCGCGGATGGCCGCCATGAGCTCGGGCTTGGCCAGCGGGATCCCCGGCACGTACCAGGACGCCGAGGGGTCCTCGGTGACGTCGCCGTCGGCGGCCCACTCGACGATCTGCCTGACCAGCGACTTGCAGGAGCCGCAGCCCTTACCCGCGCGGGTTCGGTCCATGACGGCACCGACCGAGCCGCAGCCGTCGGCCACCGCGCCGCAGATCGCGCCCTTGGTGACGCCGTTGCAGTTGCAGACCTGCGAGTCGGCCGGCATCTCGGCGACGCCCACGTCCTCCGCGCCGTCGGAGAGGTCGACCAGCAGCCGGATCCGCTCCTCGGGCAGGGGCGAGCCGCGGTCGAAGGCCTGCGTGAGGTAGGCGACCTTGCGGGTGTCGCCGAGCAGGGTCGCGCCGACCAGCCGGTCGTCGCGGATGACGACCGACAGGTGGACCCCGCGCTTGGGCTCGGAGATCACCAGGAACTCGTCGTCGTCCCGCTCGGGGGTGTTGATCCCCATCGTGGCGACGTCGACGCCGGCGACCTTGAGCTTCGTGGCGGTGCGGCTGCCGGTGTACTCGGCGGTGGGGTCGGTGCCGGTGAGGACGTCGGCCAGCACCTTCGCGTGCTCCCACGCCGGGGCGACCAGGCCGTAGACCGAGCCGCGGTGCTGGGCGCACTCCCCGATCGCGTAGACGTCGGGGTCGTCGGTCCGCAGTTGGTCGTCCACGACGATCGCCCGCTCGACCTCGAGCCCGGACCGGACGGCGACGTCGGTGTGCGGGCGGACCCCGGCGGCGACGACGAGCAGGTCGCAGTCCAGCCGCCGGCCGTCCTCGAGCAGCACCCCCTCGACGTGATCGGCGCCGAGGACCTCCGAGGCCAGGACGTCCAGGTGCACGATGATGCCGAGCTCCTCGACGCTCTTCCTGAGGATCGCGCCGGCCTCCGCGTCGAGCTGGGCGTTCATCAGCCACGGCATCGCGTGCACGAGCTCGACCTGCAGCCCGTGCCCCTGCAGGGCCCGGGCGGCCTCCAGGCCGAGCAGGCCGCCGCCCATGACGACCGCGCGCCGGCACCGGCCGGTGGCTTCGAGCATCGCCCGCGTCTCGTCGATGGTGCGGAAGCCGTGGACGCCGGGGAGCAGCGCGCCGTCATCCCGCCGGACGCCGGCCATCGGCGGGATGAACGAGTAGCTGCCGGTGGCCAGCACCAGGTGGTCGTAGGGCCAGCTGCTGCCGTCGGAGCCGTGCACCACCTTGGCGGCGGTGTCTGCCCGCGACACCCGCACCCCGGCGCGCAGGTCGACGCCGTTGTCGGCGTACCAGTCGTGGCTGTTGAGGACGATCTCGTCCTCGGCCGACTCCCCGGCCAGCACCGGCGAGAGCATGATCCGGTTGTAGTTGCCGTGCGGCTCGTCGCCGAGGACGGTGATCCGGAACTGCTCGCCGCCGCCGCGCTCGAGCACCTCCTCCACGAAGCGCGCGCCGGCCATGCCGTTCCCGACGATGACCAGCCGCGCGCGGGCGTCGAGCTCGTCGTCGCCCAGCGACAGCGAGGTGAGGCCCTCCGGACGTCCGCCGAGGATCGCGGTCATCAGACCTCCACCAGCCCGAGGTCGACGACCAGCTCGCCGGTGACGCCCTCGGGCGCCGCGGCGTGCAGCTCGACGACGGTGCCGCCGGGCAGGTCCTCGACCACCCGCAGCGGCACGTGCACGTCGCCCTTCGCCCCGATGGGGAACCAGCGCATCGGCTCGCCGTCGCGCAGGAGCAGGACGTAGACCAGCTCGCTGCTGGAGTTCCCGCCGCGGAAGTACAGCGCCTGGGCGCTCAGGCCGGAGGGCACGGTGTAGCGCAGGGCAGCGTCGACGGGGCCGGGCTTGGCCAGCCCCTCCCCGGTGATCGGGTAGACGCCTTGCAGGAAGCGCGGGGTGCTCTTCACGCGGGTGCTCCTCTGGGGTCGCGACGGTCGGGGCGCGGGTCGGGCCGGCGGGCGTGGCTCGGGGACGGCGGGCGGGGCGTGCGGGCGAAGCCGCGGCTGGGTGGCGGCGGCCGGCGGGTCGATGCGCTCGGTCGGGCCGCCGATGCGGGCGACCGCGACGGCGCAGACCTTGAAGGCGGGCATCCGGCTGGTGGGGTCTAGGGCGTCGGCGTCGGTGAGCGCATTCGCGCTGGAGCCGCCGCCCCAGTGGAAGGGCGCGAAGACGACGTCGGGTCGGATCGTGTCGGTGACCTGGGCGTGGAAGCGGGCGCGGCCGCGGCGGGTGGCGAGCTCGACGACGTCGTCCTGCGCGATCCCCAGGCGCCGGGCGAGGTCGGGGTGCAGCTCGGCGCGCGGCGTGGGCGCCACCATCTGCAGACTCCGCGTCCGGCGGGTCTGGGTGCCCGACTGGTACTGCGCCAGCACCCGTCCGGTGGTGAGCACGTACGGGTACTCGGTGTCGGGGCGCTCGTGCGCCTCCACGTGCTCGACGCGCACGAACCGCGCCCGGCCGTCGGGGGTGGCGAAGCGGTCGGCGAACGGCCGCGGCGTCCCGGGGTGCAGGTCGGACGGGCAGGGCCAGAACACGCCTTGCTCGGCGTCGATCCGGTCGTAGCTGATGCCGGAGTAGTCCGCCGCTCCCCCGGCGCTGGCCCGCCGCAACTCGTCGAAGACGGTCTGCGGGTCCCCGGAGAAGAGGTGCCCGGCGCCGAGCCGGTCGGCCAGCGTCGCCAGCAGCTGGAGGTCGTCGGGGATGCCGGCCGGCGGGTCCAGCGCGCGCCGGCGCCGGATGACCCGTCCCTCGACGTTGGTCATCGTCCCGTCCTCCTCGGCCCACATGGCGCTGGGAAGGACGACGTCGGCGAGCTCGGCGGTCTCGGAGAGGAAGAAGTCGCTGACGGCGAGGAAATCCAGGTCCTGCAGCCGGCTGACCACCCGCCGGGCGTCGGGGGCCGAGACGGCGACGTTGGAGGCCAGGACCAGCAGCGTGCGCACCCCGCCGTCCGTCCCGAGGGAGTCGAGCAGCTCGAAGGCGCTCCTGCCGGGCAGGGGGAGGTCGTCGGGGTCGACGCCCCAGACGGCGGCCACGTGCGCGCGGGCGGCCGGGTCGCGCAGCGACCGGTAGCCGGGCAGCTGGTCGGCCTTCTGCCCGTGCTCGCGGCCGCCCTGCCCGTTGCCCTGCCCGGTCACGGTGCCCCAGCCGCTGCCCGGCCTCCCGGGCAGCCCGAGGGCCAGCGCCAGGTTGATCCACGCCTGCGCCGTGTCGGTGCCGCTGCGGTGCTGCTCGGCGCCGCGGGCGGTGAGCACGATCGCCTTCTCCGCCCGCGCCAGCGCCCGCACCGTGCGCCGCTGGTCGGCCACCGGCACGCCGGTGAGCCGCTCGACCCGGTCGGGCCAGTAGGCGGCGACCCCGGCGCGGACGGCGTCGAAGCCGGTGGTGCGCGCGGCGACGTACTCCTCGTCGACCAGGCCCTCGGCGACCGCGATGTGCAGCAGCCCGTTGGCCAGGGCGAGATCGGTGCCCGGCAGCGGTTGCAGGTGCAGCGCGGCGGTGCGGGCGGTGGCGGTGCGCCGGGGGTCGACGACGACGTGCTCGGCGCCGCGGTCCCGACCGGCGTCGAGGTACTGCATCGCCGGCGGCATGGTGTCGGCCGGGTTGCTGCCGACCAGGACGACGACGTCGGCCCCGGCCACGTCCGACAGCGGGAACGGCAGGCCCCGGTCCAGGCCGAACGCGCGGTTGGCCGCGCCCGCGGCCGAGGACATGCAGAACCGGCCGTTGTAGTCGATCGCCGAGGTGCGCAGCGCGACGCGGGCGAACTTGCCGAACTGGTAGGCCTGCTCGTTGGTCAGCGAGCCACCGCCGAAGCAGCCGACGGCGTCAGGGCCGTACGCCTGCTGGGTGCGGCGGATCGCGACGACCACCCGGCCCAGCGCCTCGTCCCACGCGGCCTCGACCAGCGGGCTGGTCCGGTCGCCGGGCACCGCGCGCACCAGGGGGTGCAGCAGCCGCTCGGGGTGGTCGAGCAGCTCGACCGACGACCACCCCTTGGAGCACAGGCCGCCGCGGTTGGTCGGGAAGTCCAGCGGGACGACCGTCGCCGGACGGCCGCCGGCGGTGACCCGCATGCCGCACTGCAGGGAGCAGTACGGGCAGTGCGTGTCCGTCGTCCGCGACCGGTCGGCCGCGCCGGCGGCGGGATCGGACGCGGTCGCGGCGGGCATGGGGACGAGGGTGGCGGGCCCTGGTTTCCCGGCGTGGACCTCGGCGTCAACGATGGGTTCCGAGGACCTCACAACCGGGCATCGACGTCGGTGCGGTGCAGGTGACCGGGCAGGATGCAGACGACGTGGCGGGCTCGTGGCGGCCGGCCGAGGAGGTGCCGTGGCGACATCCGGCGACCACGACGGTGCAGGTCCGGACCCGGACTCACCCGCGGCCCGCGGCGGCGCGGCGGCGGTGCTGTCCGTGGGCCCGCCCGACACCGGGCGGCTCCCCCTGGACCGGCGGCGCATCCTCGGCGCCGCCGTCGAGTTCATCGACGCCCACGGCCTCAGCGCCCTGACCATGCGCCGGCTGGGCGCCGCCCTCGGCGTCGAGGCCATGGCCCTCTACCGGTACGTGCCCGGCCGCGAGCAGCTCCTCGACGGCGTCGTGGAGAACGTCGTCGACGAGCTCTACGGCGACCCCGACGTCCACCTGGAGGCCGCGCACGGCTGGCAGGAGTACCTGCAGCGCCTCGCGCACGGCGTGCGCCGCATCGCGCTCGCCCACCCGGAGGTCTTCCCGCTGGTGGCCACGCGCCCGCCGGCGGCGCCCTGGGTGCGCCCGCCGTTGCGCAGCCTGCGCTGGATCGAGTCCTTCCTCGTCGCGCTGACCAGTCACGGCTTCTCCGAGGACTCGGCGGTGGCCGCCTACCGCGCCTACAGCAGCTTCCTGCTCGGTCACCTCCTGCTCGAGGTCTCGCAGAAGGGGGTACCGGTCAACGCCGAGGACGCCGGGCTGGGCGAGCCGGACGCGCCGCCGGGCCTCACCGGGTACCCCACGGTCGTGCGGCTGCAGGACCTGCTCTCGGTCGACGAGTCGGCCGCGGAGTTCGACGAGGCGCTGGAGAACCTGCTCGGCCGGCTGGACGTGGTGCGCCGGGAGGGACGCAGCCCGCGGCGTCCGCAGTCGTTCGCCTGATCGGTTTTCCGCCGCAGGCCCCGCGGGCAGGTCCGGGGCCCGCAGACACCCCCGAGGAGCACCGTGATCCCCGAGCAGCAGATCGGCACCCTGTCCGGCACGACCGTCGTCGGTTCCGACGGCGAACTCGGCACCGTCACCGACGTCTACCTCGACTACACCACCGGCCGCCCCGAGTGGGCCGTCGTGCGCACCGGGCCGGACGACGACGGGCGGGCGTTCCTCCCGCTGGCCGAGGCGACCCTGTCCGGCGACCGGCTGGAGGTGCCCTACGACGTCTCGACGGTGCAGGACTCGCCGCACCGCGACCTCGCGGTCGAGGGTCACCTGTCCGCCCACGAGGAGGCCGCGCTCTACCGCCACTACGGCATCGGCGCCGGCCGATCGGTCGCCGACGCCGTCGGCACCGTCCGCGGCCCGGAACCGGCGGACCGGCCCGGCACCCGGCTGCGGCGGTTCACGGGCTAGGTGCGGGCCGGGTGGCGCGGCCGGCACCGACGCCGTCGTGGTCTGATGCCCGGGTGAGACACCCTCTGTCAACCACCGGCTCAGGCGGCGTTGCCGAGGGCTCGGTTGCGGTTGGCTTGGTGGACGCCCTCGTCGTAGAGGACGCCTCGGG
>NZ_JBJNRJ010000054.1:0-36160 GCF_046233715.1 Trujillonella humicola
CCGGCAGGGGCGCCGTCTCACCTCAGTCCTCGCGGGACAAGCGACGCAAGCGCTCCCTGCCGGGATCCACCGTGCGAAGGGAAGGTAGAGCCATCAGCGGCCCCGTGCTGGAGGTCAGGGACGTCGTGGTCCGCTTCGGCGGCCTCACGGCGGTCGACGGGCTGGCCTTCCCGCTGCACGCCGGGGAGGTGCTCGGCGTCATCGGGCCCAACGGCGCCGGGAAGACCACGATGGTCGACGTCATCACGGGGGTGACCCGGCCCCGCAGTGGGTCCGTGTGGCTCGGCGGTCAGGACGTCACCGCGTGGGCGCCGCACCGCCGCGCCCACGCGGGCCTGTCGCGCAGCTTCCAGACCGTGGGACTGGCGCCCGGGCTGTCCGCCCGCGAGAACGTGCTCGGGACCCTGGAGGCGCTCGAGCGGGTGCGGTCACCGTTCCCCCGTCGCGCCGCCGTGCGACGGCGCCAGGCGGAGGTCGACCGGCTGCTCGGCGCGTTCGGCCTGGAGGCGGCGGCCGACCTGTCCGTCACCGACCTCCCCCTGGGCACCGTGAAGCGGGTCGAGCTGGCCAAGGTCTTCGCCGGCCGGCCGTCCGTGGTCCTCCTGGACGAGCCGTTCGCCGGGCTCTCCCGCGCCGAAGCCCGGGACCGGGCGGGCCTGATCACCCGTCAGGCCGCGGAGCACGGCGCCGCCGTCCTCATCGTCGAGCACGACGTGCCGCTGCTGATGGACACCGCCACCACCCTGCTCGTGCTCGAGCGCGGCCGGCGCATCGCCTTGGGCCCGCCGCAGGCGGTCATGGCGGACCCGGTCGTCCGCGCCGCCTACCTGGGCGACGCCGCCTGAACGTCGCGGCTCCCACGAGCCGGTCCCGATCCACCACAGAGAGAGGAACTGACATGGCCCGCCTGGACGGCAAGGTCGCGTTCATCACCGGTGCAGCCCGCGGCCAGGGACGCTCGCACGCCCTGCGCATGGCCGAGGAGGGCGCCGACATCATCGGCGTCGACCTCTGCGCACCGATCGACTCCATCACCGCCTACGACTTCCCGACGACCGCGGACCTGGAGGAGACCGCGCGGATGGTCGAGGCGCTGGACCGGCGCTGCGTCGTGCGCCAGGGCGACGTCCGCGACACCGCCTCGCTCACCGCCGCGGTGGAGGCCGGGGTCGCCGAGCTGGGCCACCTCGACGTCGTCGTCGCCAACGCCGGCATCTTCTCGCTCGGCAGCACCCTGGAGATCGACGAGCAGCAGTGGCAGGACGTCATCGACGTCAACCTGACCGGCGTCTGGAAGACGGTGAAGGCCGCGCTCCCCGCGATCCGGCGGGGCGGCAACGGCGGATCGATCGTCCTGATCAGCTCGCTGGCCGGCCACAAGGGCGTGCCGAACACCGCGCACTACGCCGCCACCAAGCACGCGGTCATCGGGCTCACCAGGGTCTTCGCCAACGAGTTCGCGCCCGAGTTCATCCGCGCGAACTGCATCAGCCCCAACTCGGTCGACACGCCGATGATCCAGAACGAGGCGACCTACAAGCTGTTCGCCCCGGACGTGGAGCACCCGCAGCAGGCCGACGTGGTGGATGCGTTCGCCTCGCTCAACGCGCTCCCCGTCCCCTTCCTCGACGCCCGCGACATCAGCAACGCGGTCGTGTACCTCGCCTCCGACGAGGCCCGCTACGTGACCGGCTCGGTGCTGAACGTCGACGCCGGAGCGGCCGCCAAGTGACACCCGACGTCCTCAACCCCTGACCGAGACAGGAGAGAACAGTGCAGAGAATCGCGCGACTCCGGGCCCTCATGGCCGAGCAAGGACTCGACGCCGTCGTCCTGACCACTCCTCACAACGTGCTCTACGCGGCGGGCTACACCTCCATCCTCGAGAAGTGGCAGCTCCAGGAGCCGCTGTCCGCGGCGATCGTGCCGGTCGATCCCGACAAGCCGGTCGTCCTGGCCATCCCCGAGGCCAACCTGGCTCTCCTCATGCTCCAGGAGGAGGCAGGTCGGCCGGACCGGGCCGGCGAGGTCCGCGTCTTCGACATGATCAACTTCTGCGAGGTGATGCGGTCCGAGGACCCGGCGGCGGCGGCGAGCACGATCGGCAAGGAGTCGGTCCGCCTGTACGGGGAGCGCGTCCGCGGCGCGTGCGAGCCGGACATCCTGTCGTCGATCCGGGCCACGCTGACCGACCACGGGCTGACCGGCGGCCGGATCGGCTTCGACGACCTCCGGGTGATGCAGCGCCTGGCCGCGGGCGGGGTCCGGTTCGAGGGCGTGGACGCGCTCGAGACGACGATCCGGTCCCGGATGGTCAAGACCCCATCGGAACTGGAGACCTTCCGACGGGTCGGGAAGGTGGCCGACGCGTCCCTGCTGGCGGCGGCCGACGCCCTGCAGCCGGGCGTCCGGTGGGACGAGGTCCAGTACGCCGTCGCGCAGACGATGATCCGCATGGACGCCACACCGGTGGACGAGGGCGCCATGATGTTCGGCGGCACGTTCCAGGGTGCGTTCCTCCCCGAGCTGTTCCGCACCCGCAGCGACCGCCCGCTGGACGCCGGGCAGGTCGTGATCCTCGAGACCCAGGGCGTGTGCGAGGACGTCTGGATCGACATCAACCGCACGGCGGTCATCGGGCAACCCACCGACGAGTACCAGCACCTCCACGACACGCTCCGCGAGGCCTTCGAGCAGATGGTCGCCGCGCTGCGTCCCGGGAACCACACCGGGGACCTCCCGCGGATCGCCCACGAGCGGCTGGTCCAGGCCGGCATCCCGGTCCCCGACAAGCTGCTGGTCCTGGCGCACGGTATCGGCCACCAGACCCTGGAGTTCCCCTTCGACTACCCCGCCCAGGGACGTGCGGGGGCGGCAGGTTTCGAGATCGAGGAGAACATGGTGC
Organism: Trujillonella humicola; assembly: GCF_046233715.1. Taxonomy (NCBI): domain Bacteria; kingdom Bacillati; phylum Actinomycetota; class Actinomycetes; order Geodermatophilales; family Geodermatophilaceae; genus Trujillonella; species Trujillonella humicola. The sequence continues at coordinate 2,906 of NZ_JBJNRJ010000054.1, forward strand.
TGAGCCTCGACTGCCTCTACTTCGGCGGAGAACTCGGCCCCTGCCACATGGAGAACGTGTACATCGTCGGCGCGGACGGCCCGGAGAACACCTACTCGGTGCCGCTCCAGCTGCTGGGGCCCCGGTGAGCACGGCCGAGGCGGTCACCACCGCCGTCCCGGTGCACGTCGTCCTCGGACCCGAGGGTGGTGAGTCCACGGTGGCCACGGACACCCTGGCGCTCCCGCCCGTACCGGGTCTCACCGGCGCCGCTCGGGTGTACGCGGGCGGGCTCGGCGCCGGGCCCGGCACCGTGTTCCGCTTCCCCGCGGGTTTCGCGAACGACTTCCACAACGCCCCGGGGACGACGTGGATGCTCTTCCTGACCGGGCGGTTCGAGGTCACGACCAGCGACGGCTCGAGCGTGGTCCTCGCGGCCGGGGACATCGTCCGCTTCGAGGACGTCACCGGTCCGGGGCACCGCAGCCGCGTGGTGTCCGACGAGGACGTGCTCGTCGTGACGGTGGATGGCGCGGTCTGATGGGTCGCTGACCCGTGCGAAGGCCCCGGCGGTGTCGCAGCCGGGGCCTCCGCACGGCGGTGACCGCCGCGAGCCCTCCCCGCCCCGCGCCCCGGACGCCGCCCGCGGGAAGGTGTCGGACCAGGTCGCGCACGCCCTGGTCCGCGACATCGCCGCCGGCGCCCTCGAGCACCGGACCGAGCTCCCCCACGAAGCGGCCCTCATCGAGCGCTTCGGCGTGGGGCGGGCGTCCGTCCGCGAGGCGCTCAGCGTCCTGGAGGTCCTCGGGGTCATCGCGATGCGCCGTGGCCCCCAGGGCGGTCCGGTGGTGCTGGGGTCGGGCAGCGCGGGCTTCGCCCGGATGACCAGCCTGTTCCTGCAGCTCGGGCACGTCGACCTGACCGAGGTGGTGGTCGCCTGGACCACCCTGGGCCCCGTGGTCGTGCGCCTCGCCGCGCAGCGGCGGGGCAGCCGACGGCTCGCGGCGCTCGGGGTCCGCCTGGCCGGTGTGCCGGTCGAGGACGACGCAGCGTTCCGCCACGCGGCCGAGCAGCTGCACGGTGCCCTGAGCCGCGCGGCGGGCAACCCTCTGGTCGCTCTCCTGGTCGACTCGCTCGCCCAGCTGGTCGTCGACCGGCTCGGTAGGTGTCTCCTGCCGGTGGACGAGCGCGCCCCCTGGCTCCGGACCGCCGAGGCCCTCGTCGCCGCGGTGCTGGCCGGTCGGTCCGCGCATGCCGAGCAGCTCGCCGAGGGCCTCCAGCGTCGCCTCGCGCAGCAGCTCGGGAACCGGCTTCCCTCCCTCCACCAGCCGGTCGCCTGGAGATGAGGCGGGGGGCCCGGACGTCCGGTGCGCCCTGCACAGGGACGGCCGCCGCACCGCGGCAGTGCCGCCGTACGGCCGTGGTGCCGGGTTGCACCGCGGCTGCCGGAACCACACGGCGGCAGTGCCGCGGCACCGCCCGGGGTCAGGGCCGGACCGGGGACGGGTTGAACCCCGGCATCGCCAGGTGACCGGCGTCGATCGGGAACGCCTGGCCGGTGACGCCGTACGCGCCGTCGGAGGCCAGCCACACGGCGGCATCGGCGATCGCCTCCGGGCCCAGCGCGCCCTGCCCGCCGAGGATCCCGTAGTGCAGCGCGGAGGACTCGAAGTCCGCCCGCGTGCCACCCGGGCGGCCGGCCATTTTGTCGTAGAGCCCGGGCCAGTTGGTCATGGGCGTGTCGACCAGCCCGGGGCAGATCGCGTTGACCCGGACGCCGTGCGGGCCGAGCTCCAGCGCGGCGCTCTTCATGAGGCCGAGCACCCCGTGCTTGCTCGCCGCGTAGTGCGCGGCCCCGGCGTTGCCGCGCAGGCCGTTGACCGAGGAGACGAGCACCATCGACCCGCTGCCCCGCTCGATCATGTGCGGCGCGACCGCGCTCATCGAGCGCCAGACGCCCAGCAGGTTGACGTCGAGCACCGCGCGGAACTGCTGCTCGGTCAGCTCCCAGAACGGCGCCTGCGAGAAGACGCCGGCGTTGGCCACGAGGACGTCGATCCGGCCGAGCTCGGCCAGCCCGTCGGCGACCGCGGCGCGCAGCGCGTCCCCGTCCCGGACGTCGGCGGTGCGGGCCACGACCCGCCGGTCGAGCGCCTCCACCTGCGCCGCCGTCTCCGCCAGATCGGCGGCGCGCGCGGTCTCGTAGGGCACCGTCTCGACCGGCCCGGCGACGTCGACCGCGACGACGTCGGCCCCCTCGCGGGCGAACGCCACCGCGTGCGCCCGGCCCTGGCCGCGAGCCGCGCCGGTGACCAGCACGACCTTGCCCTGCAGACGCGTCACGCCCGGGCCCCTCTCGCGGCGTCGAACGCACGGGCGGCCGCACGGTGCTCGGTGGTCGCGAACAGCAGGGCGGTGGCCTCCAGCGACTCGGCGGTGCCGCCGACGGCGTCGCGGTTGACGAACGCCTTGGCCACCTGGACCGCGAGCCCCGGCCGCGCGGCCATGTCGGCGGCCAGCCCGACCGCGGCGTCGAGCAGGGCGCCGTCGGGGTGCACCTCCTGCACCAGCCCGGCCCGCTCGGCCTGCGCCGCGGAGATCTCCCGACCGGTCAGCGCGAGGTACCGGGTCCAGGGGCGGCCCATCACCTCCGGCCCGCGCACGATGCCGTACGTGGGCATCAGCCCCATGGTCGGCTCCTTGAACGCGAACCGGGCCGACTCCGCGGCGAGGACGACGTCGCAGGCCAGCGCAAGCTCGGTGCCGCCGCCGAACGCGATGCCGTTGACCGCGCCGACGACCGGGACCGCGCACCGCTCCACCGAGGTGAAGGCGTCGAGCACCCGGCCCAGGTGCGGGCGCACCCGCCCGACGTCGCCGTCGAGGTCGAGGAAGGTCGCCACGTCACCGCCGGCGGAGAACGCGCGCCCCTCCCCCGTCAGCACCGCGGCGCGGACGCCGTCGTCGTGCCCCAGCGACCGCATGGTCGCGGTGAGGTCGGCGAAGAACTCCTCGTCCATCGCGTTGAGCTTCTCCGGCCGGGCGATGGTCAGCAGCGCCACGCCGGGGGCGGGCTCGCTGCGGCGCAGCCGCGCCATCAGGCGTCGGGCGCCGGGAACTCCGGGCGGCGCTTCTCGAGGAAGGCCCGCGCGCCCTCGGTCATGTCCGCGCTGCCGATCGCCTGCACGAGCATGCCGAGACCGGTGGTGAAGGAGTCGCGGGCGGCGTTCCACCACACGTTCGAGCTCACCTTCGCGATCTCGAGGTAGCGCGGCGAGAGCTTGGCGATCTCCTCCACCATCGCGTCCACCGCGGCGACCAGCTCGTCGTCGGGGACGACGCTGTTGACCAGCCCGAGCTCCAGCGCCTGGGCGGAGCTGTAGCGGCGGCAGAGGAACGCCATCTCCTTGGCGCGCTTCTCGCCGATCTGGATGCCCAGCACGTTCGTGGCGCCGGTGACCGGGGCGCTGCCGACGCGCGGACCGGTCTGGCCGAAGGTGGCCGACTCGGCGGCGATCGCGAGGTCGCAGGCGATGACGAGCTCGTTGCCGCCGCCGGCCGCCGGACCGTTGACCGCCGCGATGACCGGGCGCGGGTGGGTGCGGATCGCGTCGAACAGCCGCAGCGAGCCGCGGTAGAGCCCCCGCATGCTCGTCACGTCCGGCTCGGCCAGGTTGGTCAGCGCGCCGCCGGCGCAGAAGCTGCCGGGCACGCCGGTGATGACGACGGCGCGGCTGCTCGTGCTGCCCTCCAGCGCCTCCACGACCGCCTCGGCCATCGGCGGGTCGTAGGCGTTGCGCCGGTCGGGCCGGTTCAGGGTGATCCAGGTGGCGTCGCCGCGCTGCTCGACCAGGACGTCCGTCCCGGCTGCGCCGCTCACTTCGCCTCCTCCACCGGGCCGGGAGCCGGCGCCTCGGGGTCGATGCCCATCAGCCGGGCGAAGTTGCCACCGAGGATGCCCTCGGTCACCTCGTCGGAGAGCCCGAGGCCCTTGATCGCGGCGATCTCCTTCGCCGGGTCGGCCATCGGCCAGTCGGAGCCGAACACGATCCGGTCCGCGCCGTGCTTGCCGATGATCTCGCGGACCTTCTCCGGCGCGAGCGTGGCCAGCGAGGGCGGCCACGACGTCTCCAGGTGGACGTTCTCCCCGAGCAGGTCGGCCTCGGCCTCCTCGAGCTTGTGGTAGCCGCCGAAGTGGCAGGCGATCATCTTCAGGTCGGGGAACTGCCGGACGATGTCGCGGATCATCCCCGGCGTCGCCCGCTCGTTGCTCTCCCGGTCCCCGCCGGCCCCGACGTGCGCGATGACGGCGATCCCGTCGGCCGACAGGGCCTCGAGAACGTCCCACACCCGGCGGTCGTCGTAGGCGAAGCCCTGGAACAGCGAGTGCAGCTTGACCCCGCGGATGTCGTTGCGGCGCAGGCTGGCGACGTTCTCCTCGACCGGCAGGTCGGGGTGGATGGTGCCGAAGCCGAACAGCGACCCGCCGCGGCTGCGGCCGACGAACCGGTTGGTGCCGTCGACGTACTTCGCGGTGTCGGCGATGCCCAGCAGCACCCCGCGGTCCACGCCGGAGGCGGCCAGGACGCCGGGCAGGTTGGAGATCTTGCCGTCACCCACCCGCGGGAGCTGGGGCACGCGGGGACCGAGCGCACGCTCGGCGATCGCGTCGGGCCAGGCGTGGCAGTGCACGTCGATGATCACGGGCTCGCTCCGTTCAGGGCTGGCCACCGTCGACGGTGAGCACCGCGCCGGTGGTGAAGGACGACCAGTCACTGGCCAGGTACAGCGCGGCGCCGACCACCTCGTGCGGCTCGCCACCGCGCTTCATGGCGAACGTCGCGGACCGCTTGGCGAACGCCTCCATGTCCCAGGCCGCGCTCACGTCGGTGAAGAAGGTGCCGCACATGATCGCGTTGACCCGGACCGACGGCCCGAAGGCGTGCGCCAGCCCGACGGTCACCGCGTTGAGCCCCGCCTTGGCCGCGGCGTAGGGCACGATGTCGGCCCGCGGTCGCACCGCGCCGGTGCTGCTGATGTTGACGATCGAGCCGCCCTCGCCGGCGGCCATCCGGGTGCCGATCAGCGCGGCCAGCCGGAACGGGCCCTTGAGGTTGACCCCGAGCACCTTGTCGAACAGCGTCTCGCTGACGTCGGCGATCGAGTCGTAGACCGGCGACATCCCGGCGTTGTTGACCAGGACGTCGACCCGGCCGAACTCGCCGTAGGCGGCCTCGACCAGCTCGTCGAGGGCGTCCCACCGGCCCACGTGCGCGGCCACCGGCAGTGCGCGTCGCCCGGTCTGCTCCCGCACCTCGGCGGCGGTCTGCTCGCAGCTGCCCAGGTCGCGGCTCGCGATCACCACGTCGGCGCCGGCCGCGGCCAGGCCGAGCACCATCTCCCGGCCCAGGCCGCGGCTGCCGCCGGTGACGAGGGCGACCTTGCCGGAGAGGTCGACGGCAGGACCGGGCCGTTGCGCCGGGGCGGCCCCTCCCCCGCTCACGCCGCCCGGACCGGCGTCGGGCCGACGACGTCGGCGGCGCCGAGCGCGTCGAGCTCCTCGGAGCTCATGCCCAGCAGCCCCGTCAGGCCCGCCTCGGTGTGCTCCCCGACGGTCGGCACGCCGTCGTAGAGCGGGCCGTCGTAGCTGCCCATGTGCAGCACCGGGCCGGGCACCAGCACGTTGCCCAGCACCGTGTTGGTCAGCGGCACGAGCGTGCGGTCGAGGAAGTGCGGGTCCTCGGTGATGTCCCGGGCGTCGTTCACCGGGGCGGCCACCACCTCGTGCTCGTCGAGGTCGGCGAGCACCACGTCCCGCGGGCGCTGCCCGACCCACGCCTTGACGATCTCCTGCAGCTCGTCGTTGTTCGCCATCCGCGCCACGTTCGTGGCGTAGCGCTCGTCGGTCTTGAGGTCCGGGCGGCCCATCGCGTCGAACAGCCGCATCGCGATGGTCTGGTTCGACGCCGCGATCGACAGCCACTGCCCGTCCCCGGCCTGGTAGATGCCGCGGGGGGACGCCGAGCCGGAGCCGTTGCCCACCCGCTGCTGGACGAAGCCGCTGGCGGTGTAGTTCAGGACGAGGTCGCCGAGGATGAACATCAGCGGCTCGTACAGCGCCACGTCGACGACGTCGCCGCGGCCGGTACGGGTGCGGTTGAACAGCGCCGTCGTCGTCCCGAAGGCCGCCGACAGGCCCGCGATGGAGTCGGCGAAGCCGAAGGGCGGCGAGGTCGGCGGCGAGTCCGGCCAGCCGTTGACGAACGCGTACCCGCTGGCGGTCTCCGCGACGGTGCCGAAGCCGGGCCGCTCCCGGTAGGGGCCGGTCTGCCCGAATCCGGAGACCCGGGTGAGCACCAGGCCGGGGTTCTCCGCCGACAGGACGTCGTAGCCCAGGCCCCAGTCCTCGAGCCGGCCCGGGCGGAAGGACTCGACGACGACGTCGACCTTCGCGGCCAGCCGGCGGACCAGGTCGCGGCCCTCGGCGCGGCGCAGGTCGATACCGACGGACTCCTTGCCGGAGTTCAGCCGGGCGAAGCCGATCGACATGCCCTCGTGCTGCGGCGTCCACTGGCGGGCGAAGTCGCCCGAGCGCGGATCCTCGACCTTGACCACCCGGGCGCCGAAGTCGCGCAGCATCCGGCCGGCGGTCGGCGCCGCGTACATCGTGCCCAGCTCCAGGACCGTGACCCCCGCCAGCGGCGGGGCCCCCTGTGTGCTGCCGGTCATGGCTCCCCCTCGGGTGCTCTGGTGGTCCGTACTGCCCGCGGACGTCATGGCCGCCACTGCACGTGCTGCGGCTCGAGGTACTCGCGGATGCCCCACTCGCCGATCTCCCGGCCGACGCCGGACAGGCCGAAGCCGCCGAACGGCGCGTCGGGGCGCATGTTGCCGCCGCCGTTGACCCAGACGGTGCCCGAGCGCAGCTGCGCGGCCAGCGCCCGGCCGTGCTGGACGTCCGGCGTGTAGATGTTGGCGGCCAGCCCGTAGGCGGTGTCGTTGGCCAGCCGGATCGCCTCCTCCTCGGTGGAGAAGGGGACGACGACGCCGACCGGGCCGAACACCTCGTTCTGCACCAGCCGGTTGTCGTGGGACAGGCCGGTGAAGACGACGGGGTTGATGAAGTAGCCGGTGTCGGGCACCGGGGTGTCCAGCGACAGGGCGATGTGCCCGCCGTCGGCGAGGCCGTTGTCGATGAACGACTGCACCCGCTGCCGGTGGTCCTCGCGGATCATCGGGCCGATGTTGACGCTGCGGTCCCATGGATCGCCGACCTTCAGCGCGGTGAACGCCTCCTTGGAGGCGCCGAGGAACTCGTCGACGAGGCTCTCGTGCACCAGCATGCGGGCCAACGCGGCGCAGCCCTGCCCGCCGTTGCGCGCCCACCGCAGGTGGATGTCCTTGGCCAGCCCGGCGGCGTCGATGCCCGGCAGCAAGATGTTCGGCGACTTCCCGCCGAGCTCGAGCGTGACGCCCTTCAGCCCGCGGGCGGCCTGCTCCATGATCGCCGCGCCCACGGCGTCGGAGCCGGTGAAGGAGACCCGGTCCACCCAGGGGTGGGTGGTGAGGTGCTGGCCCACCGAGGGCCCGTCGCCGATGACGACGTTGATGACGCCGGCCGGGATGCCGGCCTCCTCGAAGAGCTCCCCCATCCACAGCGTGGTCAGCGGGGTGCGCGGGGAGGGCAGCAGGACCGTCGTGCAGCCGGCGGCCAGCGCGGCGCCGAACTTGAAGACGGCCAGGTTGATCGGGTAGTTGTAGCCGGTGATGCAGGCCACCACGCCGGCCGGCCGGTAGGCGACCTCGGAGTAGCTCAGCACCGGGTCGTGCCACTCCCCCAGCTGCACGGTCCGGTCGACCAGCGCGGCCTCGGCCATCCAGCGCAGGTGGGTGATGCCGAGCTTGACCTGCATCACCTCGGCGAACGCGGCCGGCGTGCCGACCTCGTTGACGATCGAGGCGGTCAGCCGCTCGGTGTGCCGCTCGAAGGTGTCGGCCAGCCGGTGGATGGCGGCGCTGCGCTCCTGCGGGGAGGCGGCGGCCCAGGCCGGGAAGGCCTTCCGGGCAGCGGCGACGGCCCGGTCCACCTGCTCGATGCTCGCCGTGGCCACCGTGGCGTGCACCTGCTCGGTGGCCGGGTTGAGGCCGTCGATCGCGGGGCCCTCTCCCGGCACCAGCCGGCCGTCGATCAGCAGGTCCCGCGTCGTCGGGACCCAGCTGCGCAGCTCGTCGTTCATGCTCGTGCCTCCTCGCCGGTGATGACCGGGTCCGCGGGCTGGTCACCCGTGATCACTGGGTTGCTCCCGCCGTGCTCCGGCGACTTCGCCATGAGGCCGACGCGGGTGCACACCATGATCAGCTGGTCGTGCTGGTTGTAACCGCGGTGCTCGAACCAGACGATCCCGCTGTCGCTGCGGCTCTTGCTCTCGCGCTTGTCCAGGATCGTCGTCTCCCCACGGAGCGTGTCCCCGTGGAAGACCGGGTTCGGGAACTTCACCGAGTCGTAGCCCAGGTTGCCCAGTGTCGTGCCGAACGTCAGCTCCAGCACGTGGAAGCCACCGACCAGGGCGAGGGTGAAGAGGCTGTTGAACAGCGGCCGCCCGTGGATGGTCCCCTTGGCGAACTCGTGGTCCAGGTGCAGCGGCTGGGTGTTCATCGTCAGCGACGTGAACAGCACGTTGTCGGACTCGGTGACGGTCCGGGTGAACGGGTGCCGGTAGACCCGCCCGACCTCGAACTCCTCGAAGTACAGACCCCGCATGCTCAGTGACCCCCTTCCGGTGCGTCGATGCCGAGCGCGGCGGCCGGGTCCGGCCGGCCGCCGCCGGGGGTGGCGCGGGCGTGGGCCAGCCACTCCTGCGCCGTGTCGGCGTGGGCCTTGTCGATGTGCACGCCGCGGTAGCGGACGGCGCCGTGACCGGCCGCCGCGGCGTCGCGGTAGGCGCGGACCAGCCCCTCGTGGAAGTCGATCTCCTCGGCGGTCGGCGAGAATGCCTCGTTGACCGTGGCGACGTGCGAGGGGTGGATGGCGATCATCCCGCGGAAGCCGAGCTGGCGGCCCTTCTCCGCGAACGTCTTGAGCCCGGTGAGGTCGTCCAGCCGCTCCCACAGCCCGGTGAGCGGGTGGATGCCCGCCTCCCGGCAGGCCAGCAGGATCCGGCTGCGCAGGTAGAGCGTCTCCTCGCCCTCCGGCGTCCACCGGTAGCCGACCGCACGGGCGATGTCGGCGTGCTCGGCGGTCGGGCCGATCATCGCGCCGACCCGCGGGGACGCCAGGGCGATCTCCCGGGCGTTCTGGATCGCGCCGATCATCTCGACCGGGACGATGTACTCCAGGCCGGAGACCCCGCTGCGCTCCTCGAAGTGGTCCAGCAGCGCGTCGTAGCGGAGCACGTCGGTGGCCGTGCTGATCTTCGGTGCGAACACCCCGGTGAGGCCGGGGACGACGACGGCCTCGAGGTCACCACCGGTCAGCCGGGTGTCCAGCGGGTTGACCCGCACGAACAGCCCCGCCCGCTGGTCGCGGCGGCGGACGGCGGTGATCGACTCGGCGACCGTCTGCCGCGCCCCCAGCTTGAGCTCGGCGGGCACGGAGTCCTCGAGGTCGAGGACGACGCAGTCGGCGCCGGCGGCCAGCGCCTTGTCGATCCACTGGGGCTTGTGCCCGGGGACGAAGAGGATGGAGCGGTACGGGACCATCGGCGCACTCCCCGATCAGTAGCTGCGCGGCAGGCCGAGCACGTGCTCGGCGGTGTAGTTGAGGACCATCTCCTGGCTGATCGGGGCGATCCGCATGAGCCGGGCCTCGCGGAAGTACCGCTCGACGTGGAACTCCCGGCCGAAGCCGAAGCCGCCGTGCACCTGCAGGGCGACGTCCGCGGCGTAGAAGCCGGCCTCGGCGCACAGCCACTTGGCGGCGTTGGCCTCCCGACCGCACGGGAGCCCGCGGTCGACCAGCCACGCCGCCTTCTGCACGACCTGCTCGGCGGCGTCGAGCCGGATCTGCGCCTCGGCGAGCTGGAAGGCGATGCCCTGGTTCTGCCCGATCGGCCGGCCGAACACCTCGCGCTGCTTGGCGTACTCGGTGCCGCGGCGCAGGGCCGCCTTGCCGATGCCGAGTGCGGCGTTGGCGCTGATCACCCGCTCGGCGTTGAGCCCCCCGAGGATGGTGCGGAAGCCGTGGCCGGGCTCCCCCACGACGTCCTCGTCGGCCACGAAGAGGTCGTCGATGAACAGCTCGTCGGTGTCGACGGCGTTGCGGCCCATCTTCGGGATCGGCCGGATCTGCACCTTGTCACGGTCGATGGGCGCGAACATCAGCGTCATGCCCGCCGTCCGCTTGGCGCCGGGCTCGCGCGGCTCGGTGCGGACCAGCAGCAGCATCCGCTGCGCCTCCTGCGCCTTGGTGATCCACACCTTCTTGCCCGAGACGAGGTACCCGCCGTCGACCTTGCGGGCGAAGGTGGAGATGTTCGTGGTGTCGGTGCCGGCGTCGGGCTCGGTGACGGCGAAGGACACGTGCAGGTCGCCGCTGGCCGCCTCGGGCAGGAACCGCCGCTTCAGGTCCTCCGAGCCGTGCTCGATGATCGGGTGGAAGCCGAAGATGCCGATGTGCACGGCGCTGCAGCCGTTCATGCCCGCGCCGGAGGCGGCGATCTCCTGCTCGACGATCGCGGCCTCGGTGACCCCGAGCCCGCCGCCGCCGTACTCCTCGGGGATGGTCAGGCCCAGCCAGCCGGCCTTCTGCACCGCCGCGTAGAACTCCCACGGGAACTCGTGGGAGTCGTCGTGCTGCATCCAGTACTCGTCCGGGAAGTCCTTGCACATGGCCCGGACGGCCTCCCGGATGTCCCGGTGGACCGGGTCCTCGGTGTAGTCCATGTCGCGGTCCTCAGCGGGCGGTGGCCACGGTGGCCAGCCGGTCGTGGGTGTCGGGGGTGATGCCCTGCTCGCGCAGCTGCGCCTTCTGCACCTTCTCCGACGGCGTCTTGGGCAGCGCGTCGACCAGGCGGATGAAGCGCGGGGTGGCGAAGGCCGGGATCCGCCCCTCGCACCACTGCCACAGCTCGGCGGCCTCGACCGGCGCCGAGGCGACGACGTAGGCCATCACCTCGTCCTCGCCGGCCTCGGAGTCGGCCGGGACGGCGATGACGGCGACCTCGAGGACGGCCGGGTGCGACAGGAGCCCCTGCTCGACCTCGTAGGAGCTGATGTTCTCGCCGCGGCGGCGCAGCGCGTCCTTGTAGCGGTCGACGAAGTAGAACCAGCCGTCGGCGTCCTTGCGCAGCGCGTCCCCGGTGTGGAACCACAGGTTGCGCCACGCCTCGGCGGTCTTCTCCGGCATGCCGAAGTAGCCCATCGAGCAGGTCCAGGGCTGCTTCGGGCGGACGACGAGCTCGCCGACCTCGCCGACCGGCACCTCGCGGTCGGTCTCGGGGTCGACCAGCCGGACGTCGAACCAGTCGGCGGCCTGCAGGCCCGCCGCGCCGGCCGGGCGGTCCTCCCCGTAGGGCGAGAGGATCGGCGCACTCGTCTCGGTCAGCCCGAAGACCTCGGTGAACGCCTCGATGCCGAAGCGCGCCTTGAACTCCTCGACGATGGAGCTCGCCGTCGGCGCGGCGAAGACGGTGCGCAGCGCGTTGTCGGCGTCGTCGGGCTTCGCCGGCTGCTTCCAGATGAAGTCCATCATCACGCCGATGAGGTTGGTCGCCGTCACCCCGGACACCCGCAGGTGCTCCACCCAGCGGCTGGCGCTGAACTTGGGCCGGCACACCAGCCGGGCACCGGCGATCAGCGCCGGGTAGGCCGCCATGAACTGGGCGTTGCCGTGGAACAGCGGCGTGCAGGTGAAGTAGACGTCGTCGGCGGTCAGCCGCTGCAGGCAGACGACCTCCTGGCCGAAGAAGTACATCTGCGCGTGCGGCATGGCCACGCCCTTGGACGGGCCGGTCGTGCCGGAGGTGAAGAAGATGGAAGCCTGCGCGTGCGGCGGCGGGGTGCCGAACTCCGCGCCCGCACGGGCCCCCTGCGCCAGCTCCTCCCACGGGGCGGCCTGCCAGCCGGCACCCCGCAGCAGCTCGAGCGCCTCGTCGCGGCTGCCGCCGTCGACCACCCAGAACTTCTCGATCACCCTCGCCGAGTCGGCCACCGCGAGGAACTTCGCCGCCTGGACGTCGTCGATGACGGCCCAGCGCGGAGCCGCGACGGTCATCTGGTGCTCGAGGAACACGCCCTCGTAGGCGGTGTTGATCGGCACCTCGATCGTGCCGCCGACGCCGGTCCCGAGCCACGTCCGCAGGAACTGCGACGAGTTGGCCGCCATCACCAGCACGCGGTCCCCGGCGACGGCACCGGCCTCGGCCAGCCGGTCGGCGACCGACTCCGCCTGCGCCAGGGACTCGGCGTAGGTGAAGGTGAGGCCCTCCTCGGGGAGGTCGAGGAACACCGCGTCCGGCCGCCGCTCCGCGTGGGAGCGCAGCACCGTCGCGAGGGTCCAGTCGTCCTGGTCCGCGAAGGTCGGCACCAGGTCGGTGTAGGTCCGCATCTCTCCCCTGCCGCCGTCGTCGTCCGTGTCGTCAATAGCTAATCATGATTAGTGTTTGTCTGACCAGTACCGGGCGGCTCCCCCTCGCGGGGCGGCCGGCGCCTCCCCGACCGCCCCGGACCGGCGCGCTCAGTCGACGAGCGCGGCCTCGCCGAGGAAGGCACGCAGCACCGAGGCGTTGGAGCGGGCCTGCTCCGCCGGACCGCTGAAGACGACCTCCCCGCGCGCCATGGCCACGACGTCGTCGGCGATCTCCAGGCCCATGTCGGCGTTCTGCTCCACGAGCAGCACGGCGATCCCGGAGTCGGCCATGCGGCGCACGGCACCCAGCACCGACTCGACCATCGTCGGCGCCAGCCCCATCGAGGGCTCGTCGAGCATCACCGCCCGCGGCGAGGACATCAGCGCCCGGCCGAAGGCCAGCATCTGCTGCTCCCCGCCGGAGAGCAGCCCCGCCTGACCGGCGCGCCGCTGCTCGAGGATCGGGAACATCTCGAACACCTCGGCCAGCACCGCGTCGGCCGCGGACCGCGAGGCCGTGTACCCGCCGAGGACCAGGTTCTCCTCCACGGTGAGCGGGGCGAACACCCGGCGCCCCTCGGGGACCAGCACCATGCCGTGCCGCACGATCTTGTGGGGGGCCAGGCCGGTGACGTCGCGGCCCTCGAGGGTCACCCGCCCCGAGTGCGGTCTCACCAGGCCGGCCGCCGCACGCAGGGTGCTGGACTTGCCGGCGCCGTTCGCCCCGAGCACGAGGGTGATCCGGCCGGGCGTGGCCCCGACCGACACTCCCCGCACCGCCTCCGCGGTCGCGTAACGGACGTGGAGGTCATCGATCTCCAGCACGGTTCCACCTCTTCCCCAGGTAGGCCTCCTGCACCGCGGGGTCGCGCACGACGTCGCCGGGAGCTCCCTCGGCGACGTGCCGCCCCTGGTTCATCGCCAGCAACCGGTCGCAGGTGTCGACCATCATCTGGACGTCGTGCTCGACGAGGAGCTGGGTCAGCCCCTCGTCGCGCAGCCTGCGCAGCAGGGCGGCGACCTCGACCCGCTCCGGCTGGTTCATCCCGGCGGTCGGCTCGTCGAGCATGAGCACCCGGGGCCGCGAGGCCAGCGCCCGCGCGATCTCGACCCGGCGGGAGGTGCCGTAGGAGAGCTCACCCGGCCGCAGGTCGAGCACGTCCCCGACACCGGTCCGCGCGATCGCCTCCGCGACCGCGTCGGGCACGCTGCGCCGCACCAGCTCGCGCCACCGGGCGGCGCGGTCCAGCCGCAGGTCAGCTCCCAGCTGGATGTTCTCCAGCACGGTCAGGTCCGTCAGCAGGCGCACGGTCTGGAAGGTCCGGGCGATGCCGCGGTGGGCCAGCCGCGCCGGCGGGGTGCGCGAGTAGTCCTCGCCGTCGAGCAGCACCCGCCCGCGGGTGAGGGGCACCAGCCGGGTGACCGCACCGAGCAGGGTGCTCTTGCCCGAGCCGTTGGGACCCAGGATCCCGAGGATCCGGCCGGTCTCCAGCGTGAGGTCGATGCCGTCGACGGCCTTGATGCCGCCGTAGTGCACGGCCACGTCGACGGTCTGGAGCACCGCCGTCCGCCCGGCCGGTGCGGGCACGGACCTGTCGTCGGTCGCGGTCACGGTCGGACCTCCGTCGTCGGGCCGCCCAGCGCGGCCAGTTCCTGCTCGGGGTCGTCGGCCGGCGTCCCCGCGGCCGGGGTCCCGGCGCCCTCGGCCGGCACCCGCCGGGAGCCGCGCCGCAGCCGGCGCCAGCCGCTCTGCAGCAGGCCGAGCAGGCCGTTGGGCACGTACACGGCGGCGACGGCGACGAGCAGGCCGTAGACCAGCAGCTGCCACTCGCCCACGGCGTGCAGCACGGTCGGCAGCCAGGTGAAGATCAGCGCACCGATCGCCGCCCCGGCCCAGGACAGTGCGCCGCCCACGATGATCATCGTCAGCGCGGTGACGACCAGGTGGAACCCGATCGTCTCCGGCGAGACCGTCGTCCGCAGCAGGCTGTTCATCCCTCCGGCGCAGGCGCCGAGGGCGCCGCTGACCACGAAGACCGTCCGCCGCACGCGGATGACGTTCACGCCGAGGGAGACCGCCAGCTGCGGGTCCTCGCGGACCGCGTCGACCTTGCGGCCGAAGGCGCCGCGCTCGCTGGCGGCCAGCAGCACCATCACGATGACGGCCACCGCGATCACGTGCTCGGTGGTGACGGTGCTGATCGCGCCGTAGAGGCCGGTCGCCCCGCCGGTGAGGTCACCGCCGTTGGTGGCCAGCACGCCCAGGAACAGGGCGAAGGAGATCGTCGCCATGCCCAGGTAGAGGCCCGACAGCCGGGCCACGAGCAGGGCCAGCAGGTAGCCGACCGCCGCCGCGAGGACCACGCCCGCGCCGATCGCGACGATGCCGGGGACCTGGTAGCGGATGGTGAGGATCGCCGCCGTGTAGGCCCCGATGGCGTAGCTGCCCACGCCGGCGAAGGAGAAGACCCCGGCGCGCAGCGGGACCTGGATGGACAGGGCGAGCAGCAGGCTGATGAACGTCGACTGGATCAGGATCTGGTTGGAGAGCCACCAGGTGCTCACGTGCGTCGGACCTCCTGACGGCCGAAGAGCCCGTTCGGCCGGACGAGCAGCATGAGGAAGATCAGCCCGAAGGCGATCGCGGGCGTCCAGGAACCGTCGGTGGTCACGAGGACGACGGTCTCGATGCCGGCCAGGACCATGGCGCCGACGACGACGCCGGCGATGCTGCCGACGCCGCCCAGGATGATCGCGGCGAAGGCCTTGAGCAGGAACGCGTCCCCGGTCTCCGGCGCGATCGAGCCCAGGTAGTAGGTCAGCAGGACGCCGGCCAGGCCGGCCAGCCCGCCGGCCACGGCCATGGTGAGCAGAGCCAGGCGCCGCCGGTCGACGCCCATCATGGTGGCCACCTCGGAGTCCACCCCGATGGCCCGCAGCGCCAGCCCCGGGCGGGCGGCCCGGAGCCACCAGCCGATCAGCGCCGAGAGGCCGAGGGCGGCCACGAGGATGATCAGCTGGATGTTCGAGACCCGGACGAAGCCGAGGTCGTAGGTGCTCACCGAGAAGGTGCCGGCCGAGTAGCCGAACGGGACGCTCTTGGTGATGTGCTGGGCGATGGCCAGCGGGATGATCGCGATGCCGATACCGCCGACGAGGATCTGCAGCTCGGCCTTGCGGTGATCGGTCGCGCGCCGCTGGATGGGCTCGAAGGCCAGCACCTGCAGCAGCACCGACAGCGCGCCTCCGACGAGGAAGCCGAGCGCGATCATCGCCGGGATGGGCAGCGCCACCTCCCGGACGACGAGGTGGGCGGTGAAGGCGGCGAACATGAAGATCGACCCGTGGGCGAAGTTCAGGATGCCGATGGTGCCCCAGGCCAGGCTCATGCCGAGCGCGAAGAGCAGGTAGAGCGAGCCCAGAGTGAGGGCGTTGAGGACGTCCTGCGCCATGTCAGCTCCTAGCGGTGGTGCCGGTGCCGGCCGGGTTTCCCGACCGGCACCGGCCTCCGACCTCGGTCAGTTCTCGCCGAGCTGGAACGGGACCTCGGCCGTGCCGTCCCAGCGGACGAGCGTGCCGGGGACGCGGGCGTCGTTGCCGTCGAAGGTGATCGGCCCCTGGGCGCCGTCGAAGCCCTCGGCGGCCAGGTCGGCCAGCGCCTGCTGGACGGCGCCGCGGTCGGCGCTGTCGGCCTCGGCGATCGCACGGGCCAGGAACCACATGGCGTCGTAGCCCTCGGCCGAGTAGTTGGTCGGCTCCTCGCCGTACTCCGCGCGGAACGCCTCGACGAACGCCTGCGAGCTCTCGGCGTCCTGCCCGGCGTTGAAGTTGGTCGGCCAGACCGCACCCTCCGCCGTCCGTCCCGCGGACTCGAGGTTGCCGGCACCCATGGCGCTCATCCCGATGATCTCGCCCTCGAACCCCGCCTGGCGCAGCTGCGTGACGGCGACCGGCGCCTGCGGGCCCTGGACCATGAGGAAGGCGGCGTCGGGTGCCGCGTTCGCGATCTGCGACGCCTGGGTGGTGAAGTCCTGGGCGGTGGTCTCCACGCCGGAGTTGCCGACGACCTCGAAGCCGTGCGCCTCGCCCAGCTCGGTGACGTCCTCACCCAGCTGCACCAGGGTCGGGTTGCCGGTGTTGACCAGCACGTAGGCGGTGGCGACCTCCTGCTGCTCCAGGTAGTCGCCGACGATGTCGAAGTAGGACTCGGCCGGCGGCGTCATGCGGAAGGTGAAGTCGCCGGTGAGGACACCCTCGCTGCCGGCCTGCAGGTACACCACGGGGACGCCGGCACCCTGCGCGATCGGCGAGACGGCGGTGGCCTGGGCGCTGGCCTCGGGACCGATGATGGCGGTGAAGGACGGGTCGGCCGCGGCCTGGCTGGCGAAGCTCGCCGCCTCCTGGGCGCTGGCGGCGCTGTCGCGCGTGTCCAGCTCGATGGTGCTGTCGCCGAGGATCCCCTCCTCCTCGATCTCGGCCAGGGCGAGGTCGATGCCCTCCTGCGCGGCGAGCCCGGCGAAGGAGACCGGACCCGTGAGCGCCCGGATGTTCATGATCTTGATGGTGTCCGGGAGCCCCTCCCCGCCACCGCCGCCGCCACCGCCACCGCCGCCGGACGTGGCGTCGCCGGGCGAGCTGCAGGCGGCGAGGCCGACGGCCAGCACCAGCGCGCCGGCGCCGCTGAGGGCCCGGCGCCGGGCGAACGGGGAACCGCTGTTCATGGACGCTCCTGAAGGGTGGTAATCATGTGCAGGGTTGAGCGACTGTAACTGTGCTCACAGATACGGACAAGCCCCGTGACCAGAACGTTTCGCGACCGGGCCGGCCTCTCGACGGACGACGGCCCCGGCCCGCCGGAGGGCGGGCCGGGGCCGTGGTGGTGAGGCCGGTCGGGCGGGGACGCCCGGTGGTCAGATCAGCAGCGTGCCCATGTCGACCGGGAGTGCCGTTCCGGTGACGAACTTCGCCTGGTCGGAGAGCAGGAACAGCACCGCGTCGGAGATGTCGCCGGGCTGCACGAGGCCGTGCTCCATGACGTTGGCCATCCACCCGGGGGGCGCGTCGGCCTGCAGGTCCTTGCTGAAGAACTCGTTGTTGATCATCGGGGTGTCCACGCCGGCCGGGATGATCGTGTTCACCCGGATGCCATGCGTGCCCAGCGCCATCGCGTAGTTGCGCATCAGCGACAGGACGCCGGACTTGGCCGCCCCGTAGGCCTGGTGGCCCGGGTTGAGCATGTCGAGCTTGTAGGCCACGCCACGGAAGCTCGACGTCGACCCGGTGAGGACGATGGCCCCGCCGCGACCCCGCTCGACCATGCCGGGCACGACCGCCTGCAGGGTGAAGAAGACACCGGACAGGTTCGTGGCGATCGTGTCGTGCCAGGCCTCGACGCGCTGCGCGTGTGGCCCGGTCGAGGGCAGGATCCCGGCGTTGGCGCACACCAGGTCGACGCCGCCGAAGCGCTCCTCGGCCTGCCGGACGGCGTCCTGGACCTGCTCCTGGTCGCGGACGTCGCCGATCACGCCGAGGAACTCGCGCCCGTGGTCGCGGACCAGCTTCTCGGTCTCGGCCAGGTCCTCCGGCGTGGACATCGCGTACTGCACCGAGTCGAACTGCCGGGCCACGTCGATCACGACGACGTCGGCCCCCTCCGCCGCCAGCCGCACGGCGTGCGAGCGGCCCTGCCCCCGGGCGCCCCCGGTGACGAGCGCGACCTTGCCCTCGAAACGGCTCATGGCTCCTCCTGGTGTGTGTCTCGTCCCGGTCTGCGCGGGTGGTGGTCAGGCGCCCGCGGGTGCGGGCAGGATCTCCGGCTCCGGCGTCGGCAGGGCGCGGATGGCCGGCACGACCTCCTTGCCCAGCCGCTCGATGGCCGCGATGGTCTCCTCGGCGCTCATCGAGGGCCACTGCGGCCGCAGCAGCAGCGGGTCGACCGGGAAGCGGGTGCACAGCTCGGTCAGCGAGGCGATGACCTCGGCGTCGGTGCCGAGCACCGCGTGCCTGGTCACCGTCTCCACGAACTCGGCGTCGAGCTGCGCGGCGCTGCCGGCCTTGCCCATGCCCTTCTGGGCGTAGCTCAGGTACTTGCCCTTCGAGACCCGGGCGTACTCGACGATCGCCTCCTCCCGGGAGCCGGCGACGAGCACGTTGCGGCGCACCGGCTGCGGGCCGAAGGGCTTGCCGCGGGCGGCGAAGCCCTCGCGCACCGCGGCGAAGCGCTCCTCGATCTCGTCGTAGGTGGCCTCCGGGGTGACCGGGAAGGCGTCGCCGAAGCGGCCGGCCCGCCGGGCACCGGCGACGCTCTGCGCGCCGACCCAGATCGGCGGGTGCGGGTCCTGCACCGGCTTCAGGTGCGGGCGCACGCCGTCGAGCTGCCAGAACCGGCCGGAGTGGGTGACCTCGTCCTGGGTCCAGAGCTTGACCAGCAGCTCGAGGATCTCGTCGGTCCGGGCGGCCCGCTCCTTGAACGGGACGCCGAGGTAGTCGAACTCCTCCGGGCGGTAGCCGATGCCGGCGCCGAAGACCAGCCGGCCCTCGGTGACCACGTCGAGGGTCGCGAGCTCCTCGGCCAGCATCACCGGGTGGTACAGCGGCGCGATCATGATCTGCGTCGCCAGCCGGGTGTCGCGGTCGCACTCGGCAGCCAGGCGGGCCAGCAGCGGCACCGGCTGCAGCCAGCGCAGCTCCCCGTAGAGGAAGTGCTGACCGATGGCGATGTAGGTCATCCCGTTGCGCTGCGCGGCCTCGACGATCCGCCGGACGTCGTCGAACTGCTGGGCGGGGCTGACGGACGAGGGGACGTCGGAGAGCAGCATGCCGACGGCGACCATGGCGGGCCTCTTCTCTGGGGGTCTGGTCAGCGGGCGGGGCGGGTGAGGGTCTTGGCCAGCTGGCCGAGCAGCACCTCGTTGCCGCCCTCGTAGATGCGCATCGGCCGGGCGTTGCGGTACAGCCGCTCGATGGTCGAGCCGGTGACGACACCGAAGCGGCCCATCATCTGCACGCACCGGTCGGCCACGCGGCCGGCGGTCTCGGTCGCCGCGACCTTCGCCATCGACGACCAGTCCAGCGCGCCGAGCGGGTTGGCGGCCGCGCGGCTGGCGGCGGCGTAGGTGAGCAGCCGGGCCTGCTCGATCTCCATCCAGCAGGTGCCGAGCATCTGCGGCATCGGGCCCAGCCGGGCCAGCGTGCTGCCGAACTGCGAGCGGCCGGTCGTGTGCCGGACGGCCTCGTCGAGGGCGGCCTGCGCCAGCCCGACGGCGGAGCCGGCGACGGAGACGCGGAAGGTGGCCAGCGTCTGCAGGACCATGGGGAAGGCCTGGCCGGGCAGGCCCACGCGGGAGTCCAGCGGCACGCGGACGTCGTCGAAGGAGACCTCGCCGATGATGTGCGGCGCGATCAGCCCGGGGCCGGACACCACGCGGACGCCGGGGGTGTCGGCCGGCACGAAGACCAGCGAGAAGCCCTCGTCCTCCTTGGCCAGCACGCTGTAGAAGTGCGCCGCCCCGGCGTTGGTGATGAAGGACTTGTGGCCGTTCAGCACCAGCTCGCCGTCCTTCTCGACGACGGTGGTGGTGATCGACTTGAGGTCGGAGCCGACGTCGGGCTCGGTGAGACCGAGGGCGGCGATCGCCTCGAGGGAGACCACCTTCGGCAGCCACTCCGCCTGGATCCGCTCGCTCGCGCCCACGGCCAGCGCATAGCTGCCGATGCCCTGCATGGCGAACAGCGAGTCCAGGTGCGCCGACACCCCGCCGAAGGCCTCCCGGACGACGGTCACCGCCAGCGAGTCCACCGTCTCGTCGGCCCCGCCGTGCGCGGCCGGCACCGTGAGCGCGGCCAGACCGCTCTCCCGCAGGGCGGCGAGCATCCCGGGGTGGACGTCGGTGGCCTCGTCGGCCTCGGCCGCCTGGTCGCGCACCGAGTCCGCCACCGCGCGGGCGCGCTCCCGCAGCTGCTGGTGGTGCTCCGGCAGGTCGAACGACATCGCGGTCCTCTCGTCGAGAACGATCCCGGCCCCGCTGCGAGGATCGGCTGGTCGCCGCTCACACGAGCTCCGGCTCATTCCATGTTATTGGTATTCATGGTTAAGGTGTCAACGCCCACATCCGGTCCCGAGAGGACGCTCCCATGCCTTCTCCAGCAGGGCACCCACCCACCCGGCCCGCTGCCGTCATCGTCGACGCCGTCCGCAGCCCCATGGGGCGCGGCAAGGCCGGCGGCGCCCTGTCCGGCGTGCACCCGGTCGACCTGCTCGCCCAGGTCCTGAGCGCGCTGGCCGACCGCAACTCCCTGGACCCGGCCACGATCGACGACGTCCTCGTCGGCTGCGTCGGGCAGAACGGCGAGCAGTCGGCGACCCCGGGCCGCCAGGCGGTGCTCGCGGCGGGCTGGCCGGAGTCGGTGCCCTCGGTGACCATCGAGCGCAAGTGCGGCTCGGGGCAGCAGGCGCTGGACTTCGCCGTCCAGGGCGTGCTCGCCGGCGCCTACGACATCGCGGTCGCGGCCGGCGTGGAGTCGATGAGCCGGGTGCCGATGGGGTCCGCGCGCGGGGACGCCGACCCGCACGGGCCGCGGGTGACCGAGCGCTACTCCCCCGGCCTGGTGCCGCAGGGCATCTCCGCCGAGCTGGTCGCGCAGAAGTGGGGTCTGTCCCGCGCGCAGCTCGACGAGTTCGCCGCCGCCTCGCACGAGCGGGCCGCGGCCGCGGCGTCCTCCGGCGCGTTCGATCGCGAGCTCGTCGCGATCACCACCCCCGACGGCGAGGTCTCCGCCGACGAGACCATCCGCCCGGGCACCACCGTGGAGCGGCTGGCCGGCCTCAAGGCCGCCTTCGCCGGCAGCCCGCACGCCCCGCGCTTCCCCGACCTCGACTGGAAGATCACCGCCGGCAACTCCTCCCAGCTCACCGACGGCGCCGCCGCGCTCCTGGTCATGAGCGAGGAGCGGGCCGCCGCGCTCGGCCTCACCCCGCGCGCCCGGATCGTGGCCACCGCGGTCACCGGCGACGACCCGCTGCTCATGCTGACCGGCCCGATCCCGGCCACCCACAAGCTGCTGCAGCGCTCGGGCCTGTCGGTCGAGGACATCGCCGCGTTCGAGGTCAACGAGGCCTTCGCCTCGGTGCCGCTGGCCTTCCAGGCCGAGTTCGGGATCGCCGACGAGAAGCTCAACCCCCGCGGCGGGGCCATCGCGCTGGGCCACCCGCTCGGGGCATCCGGCGCCCGCCTGGCCACCACGCTGCTCGGTTTCCTCGAGGACACCGGGCAGCGGTACGGCCTGCAGACGATGTGCGAGGCCGGTGGCATGGCCAACGCACTGGTCATCGAGAACCTGAGCGCAGGGAGGAACTGAGCATGGACGTCACCGCAGGGTCCGCGGTCGTCACCGGTGGGGCCTCCGGCCTCGCCCTGGCCACCGCCCGCCGGCTGGTCGAGAAGGGCGTGCCGACGGTGCTCGTCGACCTGCCCACCTCCGCCGGCGCCGAGGTCGCGAAGGAGCTCGGCGGGAAGACGACGTTCGTCGCCGCCGACGTCACCGACCCCGAGGCCGTCGCCGCGGCGGTCGCCGCCGCCGACGAGCTGGCACCGCTGCGCACGCTGGTGCACTGCGCCGGCCGCGGCGGCGCGATGCGCGTCGTCGACAAGGAGGGCAACCCCGGCGACCTCGCCTTCTACGAGCAGATCGTGCGGATCAACCTGATCGGCACCTTCAACGTGCTCAGCCAGGCCGCGGCCCGCATGGCCCGGCACGAGCCGGTCGACGGCGAGCGCGGCGTCTGCGTGCTCACCGCGTCGGTCGCCGCGTGGGAGGGCCAGATCGGCCAGCTGCCCTACGCCTCGGCCAAGGCCGGCATCGTCGGGCTCACCCTGGTCGCCGCCCGCGACCTCGCGAGCAAGCTCATCCGGGTCGCGACCATCGCCCCGGGCACCTTCGACACCCCGATCCTCGCCCGGCTGCCGCAGAACGTGCGCGACTCCCTCGGCGAGATGACGCCGCACCCCCGCCGGCTCGGGCAGCCCGACGAGTTCGCCCGCATGGCCATGGCGATCATCGACAACCCGATGCTCAACGGGGAGACGATCCGGCTGGACGGCGCGATCCGGATGCAGCCGAAGTGAGCGCGCCCGACGCGGCCGGCGAGCCGGAGGTCCGGGTCGAGCGCCAGGGCGCCGTCCTCGTGGTCACCATCGACCGGCCGCGGGCCAAGAACTCGATCAACACCGCGGCCGCGCAGCTCATCGGCGCGGCCATGGACTCCCTCGACGACGACGACAGCCTCTTCGTCGGCGTGATCACCGGCGCCGGCGGCGTCTTCAGCGCCGGCATGGACCTCAAGGCCTTCCTCGCCGGGGAGAAGCCGGCCGTCCCGGGCCGGGGCTTCGCCGGGCTGGTCGAGCGCCCACCGACGACGCCGCTGATCGCCGCGGTCGAGGGACCGGCGCTGGCCGGCGGGTTCGAGATCGCTCTGGCCTGCGACCTGATCGTGGCCGCCGAGGACGCGTTCTTCGGCCTGCCCGAGGTCAAGCGCGGGCTGCTCGCCGGCGGCGGCGGGCTGCTGCGCCTGCCGGTCAAGGCCGGGCTGCCCAAGGCCACCGAGTGGGCGCTGACGGGCGACCGGGTGAGCGCCGCCGAGGCGCACGCCGCCGGGGTGGTCAACCGACTGGTGCCCCCCGGGCAGGCGCTGCCCGCCGCGCTGGAGCTGGCGCAGCAGATCGCCTCGAACGGGCCGCTGGCCGTGCAGGGCACCAAGCGCATCCTGGCCGAGGGCGGCAGCTGGCCGGCCGGGGAGGCCTTCGCGCGGCAGTGGGAGATCTACGAGCCGATCCGCTCGTCGGAGGACGCGAAGGAGGGGGCGCGGGCCTTCACCGAGAAGCGGGCGCCGGTCTGGCAGGGCCGGTGAGGGAACTCCCCGACGCCGCCGGGGACGACGAGAGGTCTACCGCCAGTCGATGATCTCGTCGATCATCTGCGGCTGCCGCTGCTCGACCCAGTCGGCGTACTCCTGCATGTGCTCGCGCATGAGCTTCTCGGCGGCGTCGGCATCGCCGCGGGCGATGGCCTCGGCGATCCCGGCGTGCACCTCGAGGACGTGCTTGCGCTGGTCCTTGGGCGACAGCAGCCCGCTGACCTGGTCGCGGAAGATCTCCTCCAGCGAGGAGCTCATCAGGTTGAGCACCGGGTTGCCGGACATGGCGGCCACGGTCTTGTGGAAGTCGCTGGTGGCGTCGAAGTACTCGGCGTCGTCCTCGACCGGGGTGGCGTCGGGATCGGCGACCGCCCCGACCAGCTCCTGGCTGCGCCGCTCGGCGGCCAGCCGCGCCATCAGGGGCTCCAGCAGCAGCCGCGCCTCGACCAGCTGGCGAAACGTGACGCCGCCGAGGTGGAAGAACAGGCTCGACATCCGCCCGAAGTCGCGGGAGCCGACCTCGATGACCATCGGACCGCCGTTGCGGCCGGGCTTCATCGTGATCAGCCCGTGCACCTCGAGGATGCGCAGGGCCTCGCGCAGCGACCCGCGGCCCACTCCGTAGTCCTCCAGCATCTGCGCCTCGGAGGAGAGCAGGGTGCCCGGCGGCAGCTTCCGGGAGACGATCTCGTGCACGATCTCCTGGGCGAGCGCCTCGGCCACCTTCGCTCCGCGCTTGATCGGCCGCGGGGACGAGCCCGTGTCGCGTGGGCGGCCGCTGGTGGTCATGTACCGGAGAGTAGTAGCCGTGCGCAGGGTTTCGCCGCCGTCCGCGCCCGGGCCCCTCCGGATTGGTGAGACGACCCGGTGCCGGATCGGCGGTCGCGCGCCGGGCGCCGGGCGCCGGTGGTCGTCGCCGGACCCGCGGCGGGCCGGCGGCCCGGGTGGACCGCGGCGCGCCGCCGGCAGCCGCATCCGGGCCTCGCCCGGGCTTCAATGCTCCCGGGGACGACGACGGCGTCGCCCCGAGCCGGGACGGGGCCGCGATGTACATCTGCATCTGCCGCGCGGTGAGCAGCACCACCGTGCGCGCCGTCGTGGCCGAGGGCGCCCGGACCGTCCGCGAGGTGGCCGACGCCTGCGGCGCGGGGACCGACTGCGGGCGGTGCGCCGTCCACGTGCGCGCCCTGCTGGAGGAGCGGCACGGTCCGCGCTCCCGCGGCCGGCTGGTGCCCGGCGACGGGGAGGGCACGTGAACGGGAGCGAGGGAGCGGTTCGATGGTCTACCTGGTGACGATCTTCCCGGTGGAGGACTACGACGCCTACGTCGCCGCCCTCGACCGGTCCGCGGAGAAGTTCGCCCGTCTCCGGGTGACCAAGCAGTGGGTGTACCGGGCCACCGACGACGGCCGGGAGGTGATGAACGTCTTCGCGTTCGCCACACCCGAGGACGCGAAGGCTTTTCTGCGCTCGCCCGAGCTCGACGTCCCCCGGTTCCTGGACTCGATGACGCTGGAGATCTACCCGACCTTCTTCCTCGGCGAGCAGACCGTCGTCCGCGAGTTCGCCCCTCCCCCACCGGACGGGGACCCCGTCGGCGGGTGAGGCGCAGGCTGCTCAGACGTTGCGCGGGAAGCCGAGGTCGAGCCCGCCGTGGCTGGGGTCCAGCCAGCGGGAGGTGACGACCTTGCCGCGGGTGAAGAAGTGCACGCCCTCGGTGCCGTGGGCGTGGGAGTCGCCGAACAGCGAGTGCTTCCAGCCGCCGAAGGAGTAGTAGGCCATCGGCACCGGGACGGGCACGTTGATGCCGATCATCCCGACCTCGACCTCGTTCTGGAACCGCCGGGCGGCGCCGCCGTCGTTGGTGAAGATCGCCGTGCCGTTGCCGTACTCGTTGCGGTTGACCAGCTCGAGGGCCTCCTCGTAGGTCTCCACGCGGAGCACCGACAGCACGGGGCCGAAGATCTCGTCGGCGTAGACGGTCATCTCCGGGGTGACCTGGTCCAGCAGCGTCGGGCCCAGCCAGAAGCCGTCCGCGGCGCCGTCCGCCGCGACGTCGCGGCCGTCGACGACCACCTTGGCCCCAGCGGCCTCGCCGGCGTCGACGTAGGAGGCGACCCGGTCGCGGTGCTCGCGGGTGACCAGCGGGCCCATGTCGCACCCGCGCCGTCCGTCGCCGGTGCGCAGCGTGCGGGCCCGCTCGGCGATCCGCGCCACCAGGTCGTCGGCGATCCCGCCGACGGCCACCAGCGCGCTGATCGCCATGCACCGCTCCCCCGCCGAGCCGAAGCCGGCGTTGACCGCCGCGTCGGCGGCGAGGTCCAGGTCGGCGTCGGGCAGCACGACCATGTGGTTCTTCGCCCCGCCGAGGGCCTGCACCCGCTTGCCCGCGCGGGTCCCGTTCTCGTAGACGTAGCGGGCGATCGGGGTGGAGCCGACGAAGCTGACCGCGCGGATGCCGGGGTGCTCCAGCAGCCGGTCCACGGCCACCTTGTCGCCGTTGACCACGGTGAAGACGCCGTCGGGCAGGCCGGCCTGCTGCCACAGGTCGGCGATCCACAGCGCGGCGGTGGGGTCCTTCTCGCTCGGCTTGAGGACGACGGTGTTGCCCGTGGCGATCGCGATCGGGAAGAACCACATCGGGACCATCGCCGGGAAGTTGAACGGGCTGATCACCGCGACCGGCCCGAGGGGCTGGCGGACCGAGTGCACGTCGACGGCCGTCGACGCGTTCTCGGTGAAGCCGCCCTTGACCAGGTGCGGCACCCCGCAGGCGAACTCGACGACCTCCTGCCCGCGCGACACCTCGCCCAGCGCGTCGGACAGCACCTTGCCGTGCTCGGCGGTGATGATCTCGGCCAGCTCGCCCTTGCGGGCGTTCAGCAGTTCGCGGAAGGCGAACAGCACCGACGACCGCCGGGCCAGCGAGGTGTCCCGCCAGGCGGGGAACGCCGCGACCGCCGAGGCCACCGCCGCGTCGACCTCCTCGACCGAGGCGAGCGCGACCTGACCGGTCACCTCACCGGTCGCCGGGTCGGTCACCGGGGCGGTGCGCCCGGAGGTGCTCTCGCGGCGGGCGCCGTCGATCCAGTGCGGGATGGTGGCGGGCATGGCTTCCCTCGCGGTGCTGGACGGCGGGACATCCGGAGGGTAGTGCCGCCGCTCTACTGGACGGACCAAACCTCTGCTCCGCCGTGGGTGCCGTGCCTCTCGCGACCCGCTCCTCCGACGGGCCGGCGCGCACCCCGACCCGGCCGACCGGCCCGGGCACCCCGTGCGATCGCCGGCGGCCGGACCGGGCCTCCTCCGCGCTGTGGTGCAGGCCACCGCGACGCCCTACGGTCGTTCCCGGGAACGTTCCCCGGATTTTGATTGACTCAAGACTGACGACGGGACAGACTGGCTACGTGCCGACGACGCAGGACCTCGAGCGCATGCTGCGGGGAGCCGACCTGCGGGTGACGCGCCCGCGGGTGGCGGTGCTCTCCGCCGTCCACGACCACCCGCACGCCGACACCGACTCGCTCCTCGGGGCGACCCGCGAGCGGCTGCCGGAGGTCTCCCACCAGGCGGTGTACGACGTCCTCCGGGCGCTGACCACCGCCGGGCTGGTCCGCCGCCTGCAGCCGCCGGGCTCCGTCGCCCGGTACGAGGCCCGCGTCGGCGACAACCACCACCACGTCGTCTGCCGGTCGTGCGGGGTGATCGGCGACGTCGACTGCGCCGTCGGCTACACACCCTGCCTGACCGCCGCCGACGACGCCGGCTTCGAGATCGACGAGGCCGAGGTCATCTACTGGGGCCGCTGCCCGGCGTGCGTCGCCGCCGGCGGGTGAGGCCGGTCCCCCGCGCCGGAGACGGCGCGCCCAGACGCGTCCGGGAGACGCCCGCCGTCCCCCGGACCGGAAGTCCGAGGAAGACCGAGAAGAGGGAGGGCTCGACGTGACCGAACCCAACGAGCAGACCGCGTCCTTGAGCGAGGCGGACAAGAACGAGTCCCTGAGCACCAGCGAGAGCGAGAACCCGGCGATCAAGCCGCCGACGCAGGTCACAAACCGGCGGCCGCAGAGCAACCGGGACTGGTGGCCCAACCAGGTCGACCTGTCGGTGCTGAACAAGCCCTCCAAGGACTCCGACCCGCTGGGCGCGGACTTCGACTACCGCGCCGCCGTCCAGACCCTGGACGTCGAGGCGGTCAAGCGCGACATCGTCGAGGTCATGCGCACCTCGCAGGACTGGTGGCCGGCGGACTGGGGCCACTACGGCCCGCTGTTCATCCGCATGTCCTGGCACGCGGCCGGCACCTACCGGATCGCCGACGGTCGCGGCGGCGGCGGCGAGGGCGGCCAGCGCTTCGCGCCGCTCAACAGCTGGCCGGACAACGCCAACCTCGACAAGGCCCGCCGGCTGCTGCTGCCGGTCAAGCAGAAGTACGGCCGCAAGCTCTCCTGGGCCGACCTGCTGCTGCTCGCCGGCAACGTGGCCCACGACGACATGGGCCTGAAGACCTTCGGGTTCGCCTTCGGCCGTGCCGACAACTGGCAGCCCGGCGAGGTCTTCTGGGGTCCGGAGGACACCTGGCTCGGCGACGAGCGCTACGCCACCGACGAGCCGCTCGACCTCGACGAGGGCCCCCTCGCCGCGGTCACCATGGGCCTCATCTACGTCAACCCCGAGGGCCCCAAGGGCAGCGCCGACCCGGTCGCCGCGGCGCACGACATCCGCGTCACCTTCGGCCGGATGGGCATGACCGACGAGGAGACCGTCGCCCTCATCGCCGGTGGTCACACCTTCGGCAAGACGCACGGCGCCGGCGACCCGGAGCTCGTCGGTCCGGAGCCCGAGGGCTGCCCGGTGCACGGCAACGGCCTCGGCTGGATCAGCCAGCACGGCACCGGCAAGGGCGCCGACACGATCACCAGCGGTCTCGAGGGCGCCTGGACCCCCACGCCCACCCGGTGGGACAACTCCTACTGGGACACCCTGTTCTCCTACGACTGGGAGCTCACCACCAGCCCGGCCGGCGCGAAGCAGTACCAGCCGAGCAACCCCGAGGCGCAGGAGCTCGTCCCCGACGCGCACATCGAGGGCAAGAAGAACCCGCCGATGATGGCCACGACCGACCTGGCCCTCATCCGCGACCCGGAGCTGCGGCGCATCTCCGAGCGCTTCCGCGACGACCCGGAGTACTTCGCCGACCAGTACGCGCGCGCCTGGTTCAAGCTGCTGCACCGCGACATGGGCCCGAAGGTCCGCTACCTCGGCCCGGACGTGCCGGCCGAGGACCTGATCTGGCAGGACCCGACCCCGGCCGTGGACCACGAGCTGGTGGGCGAGGCGGAGATCGCCGACCTCAAGCAGCGCGTGCTCTCCTCGGGCCTGTCGGTGTCGCAGCTGGTCCACACCGCCTGGTCCGCCGCCGCGTCCTACCGCGGCACGGACAAGCGCGGTGGCGCCAACGGCGCACGGATCCGCCTGCAGCCGCAGATCGACTGGGCGGTCAACGCCGGCGTGCAGGACGTGCTGCCGGTGCTGGAGCGGGTGAAGGGCGAGTTCGAGCAGCAGACCGGCAAGAAGGTCTCGCTGGCCGACCTCATCGTGCTCGCCGGTGGTGCGGCGGTGGAGAAGGCCGCGGCCGACGCCGGGGTGGAGATCACCGTGCCGTTCCACCCGGGCCGCACCGACGCCTCGCAGGAGCAGACCGACGTCGACAACTTCCGCTGGCTCGAGGCGCGCGCCGACGGCTTCCGGAACTGGATCCAGCCGGGCGTCAAGCTCAACCCGGAGACGCTCCTGGTCGACAAGGCCTACATGCTGGAGCTCACCGCCAAGGAGATGACCCTCCTGGTCGGTGGCCTGCGGGTGCTCGGCGCCAACACCGGCGGCACGAAGCACGGCGTCTTCACCGACCGCGTGGGCGTCCTCTCGCAGGACTTCTTCCGCAACCTGCTGGACCTGGGGATCTCCTGGCGGACGGCGACGGAGACCGAGGGCGTCTACGAGGGGCTGGACGCCGACGGCAACGTCGTCCGCACGGCCACCGCTGCGGACCTGGTGTTCAACTCGAACTCCATCCTGCGCGGCATCGTGGAGGTCTACTCGGCCGACGACGCCAAGGAGAAGTTCGTGCAGGACTTCGCCGCGGCGTGGGTCAAGGTCATGGAGCTGGACCGCTTCGACCTGCACGCCTGATCGGCGGCGGGGACCGGCGTACGGTCGGTCCCCGCTCCCGGTCCACCGCACGACGACGAGGGGCGCCGCGAGGCGCCCCTCGTCCGCGTCACGGGGGGCCACGGGGTGCCGCATGGCGCGGCGCGCGGTGACCTCGTAGGAAGGACGGGACGACCCCGTCGCTGAGAGGCTGGTCCCCGTGGTGGTGCGCAGTGCGGTCCGCTGGGCCGCGACGCACGGCGCGATGCGCCTGGCGATCCGTGCCCGGGCCCGCCAGGGCAACCCGGACGCCGAGGTGCTCAGCGACCCGGTGGTCCGCGAGGACCCCTACGGGCACTACGAGCGGCTGCGCACCGACGCGCCCTTCACCGGCGGCGCGTTCGCGCGGGTCAGCGTGCACCACGACGTCTGCACCGAGGTGCTGCGCAACCCCGACGACTTCGGGCAGATCGGCGGCCACCGCGCCGACGGCCTGCCGCCGGTGCTGCGGGCGGCGCTGCGGCTGGCCGGGCCGCGGCCGAGCATCGGCCCGATCGACCCGCCGTCGATGCTGGCGGTCGAGCCGCCCGAGCACACCCGGTACCGCCGGCTGGTGAGCCGCGCCTTCAGCGCCCGCGCGGTCACGCACTTCCGCGGGCGCACCGCGCAGGTCGCGGCCGAGCTGCTGGACGACCTGGAGCGCGACGCCCGGGACGGGCGGCCGGTCGACCTGGTGGCGCGGTACGCCAGCCTGCTGCCGGTCACGGTCATCTCCGAGATGCTCGGGGTGCCGGTGTCGATGCGGCGGCAGTTCCTCGCCTGGGGCGACGGCGCCACCCCCAGCCTCGACATGGGGCTGCCCTGGTCCACCCACCGCAGCGTGGAGCGCAACCTCGGCGAGCTCGACGCGTGGTTCCGCGGCCATCTGCGCCGGCTGCGCGAGCAGCCCGGGAACGATCTGCTGTCCACCCTGGTCACCGCTGCCGACGACGACGGCAGCGGGCTCACCGAGCAGGAGCTGGTCGCCACCGCCGCCCTGGTCTTCGGCGCCGGGTTCGAGACGACGGTCAACCTCATCGGCAACGGTGCCGCGCTGCTGTGCGCCCATCCGGAGCAGCGGCGGCTGCTGGCCGGGGATCCCTCGCTGTGGACCAACGCCGTCGACGAGATGCTGCGCCTGGAGTCGCCGGTGCAGCGCACCGGCCGGCGGGTGAAGCGCGCCACCTCGGTGCACGGGGTCGATCTCGCCGAGGGCGACCTGGTGCTCCTGGTGCTCGCCGGGGCGAACCGGGACCCGCGGATGTTCCCCGATCCACACGTCTTCGACGTGACCCGGCCCAACGCCCGCGAGCACGTCGCCTTCTCCAGCGGCATCCACTACTGCCTGGGCGCCGCCCTGGCCCGCATGGAGGGCGAGATCGCGCTGCAGGCGCTGTTCGAGCGGTTCCCGGACCTCGCGCCGGCCGGCTCGGCCCGGCGCCGCGGCACGATCATCCTGCGCGGCTTCGAGTCGCTACCGGTCACGCTCGGGCACCCGGCGGGCGCGCCGTCGTCCTCCCCGGCCGGCTCGGCGGTGCCGGGGTAGGTCCCGGCCCGGCCGGCGTCCCGGCCGGTCAGGCGACGGTGGCGGCAGCGGGGCGGAGCCCGAAGTCCGCGACCGGGCGCAGCTCGCCGGAGCGCTCGGGGTCGGCCGCCCACACCTGGTCCCGCCCGGCGGACTTGGCGGCGTACATGGCCCGGTCGGCCGCCTCGAGGGCGTCGTCCACCGAGCGGTCGGGGTCGACCACCGCGATGCCGGCGCTGAAGGTCAGCCCGGGGTAGACGCTCTCGAGCGCGCGGCGCAGGCGGCGGGTCAGCGAGACGCCGCAGCGGTTCTCCGTGGCGCACCGCAGCAGCACGACCACCTCCTCGCCGCCGGAGCGGGCGGCCCGGTCCCGGGTCCGCAGCTCGCCGGCGAGGACCCGGCCGAAGGTGCGCAGCGCCCGGTCGCCCTCGGCGTGCCCGCGGACGTCGTTGAGCTGCTTGAAGTGGTCGAGGTCGAGGACCAGCACGATGTCGCCGCCCTCGGCCGCGGCCAGGAAGCGCTCCATGCCCCGGCGGTTGGCCAGGCCGGTCAGCGCGTCGGTCTCGTTCTCCACGTGCAGTTCCTGGATCAACGCGTCCTGGCGGCGGCGCAGCGCGCCGAGCAGCTCGCCCAGGACGACCCACGCCGCGGCGAGGAAGACCGCACGGACGAGGACCGTGCCGTCGACCACGGGGAGCGTCCCGAAGTAGGCGATGATCGCCGGGGGCAGCAGGACGTAGCTGCCGTAGGGCGGCAGGAACAGCCCCGCGTAGGCGAAGCAGAGGGCGAAGAACCCGCCGTAGACGCCGGTCACCCCGGGCACGGCCGTGGCGACCAGCGCGACCGACGCGGTGGAGAACACCGGGAAGGCCAGCAGGGCCCACGGCGACCAGCGCCGCCAGGAGGGCAGGAAGCTCAGCGCGACCACCACCACGTGCGCGGCCGCGACCGCTGCCAGGAGCACGGTGTCGACCTCTCCGACGCGCAGGACGAGGACCGCCGACAGCGGGGTGAGCACCGAGCCCAGCCAGACCAGCCGTCCGTATCCGACGGCGTCCCCGCCGCGCCACCACCACCCCCACCGGGAGCGTCTCCGGTCGGGGCGGCGCGAGGGTTTCTGCGACCACATACCCGTGGCATCGGCCCCCACGTCACCCGGTTGAGCGCACCCACCCGAAAGGGGTGCGGCGCCTCACCGGGGCGGCTCCGCGTTGAGTCGGGCTGCCTGGCGGGTGAGGTGGTCGCGCTCGGCCAGGTCGGTCGCCGCGCGCGCGGCGTCGGCGTAGAGCGCGGCCGCCGTCGCCCGGTCGCCGTCCCGCTCGACCAGGTAGGCGCGGACGGCGGTCAGCCGCGGCAGCGCCGGGTCGAGCCCGGTCAGCGCGGCGAGGCCGGCCCGCGGCCCGTCGGCCTCGCCGACCGCGACCGCCCGGTTGAGGCGAGCCACGGGACTGTCCGTGAGCCGCACGAGCTCGTCGTACCACTCGACGATCTGCACCCCGTCGGTCTCGGCTGCCGTGCGTGCGTCCGCGTGCAGCGCGGCGATCGCGGCCTGCGCCTGGTACTCCCCCAGCCGGTCCCGGGCTGCCGTCCAGCCGGGTCCGCGCCGGCCGCCGGGCGGAGTGCAGCAGCATGAGCGCGAGCAGGCCGGCCACCTCCTCGTCGGTGGTCAGCGCCGCCAGCCGGCGGGTGAGCCGGATCGCCTCCGCGGTGAGGTCCACGTCACCGGAGCGATCCGCAGCACCGTGCCGAGATCACCGGGCCGGTCGAACCGGGCACCGGCGACGGTGCGCTTGGCCCGGCTGATCCCCTACCAACTGGTCACCATGGTGAGCGACGCCGACTGCCCGACCACCGAGATCGTCGGCCTCCATCACCAGCGGTGGGAATCGAGACCGCCGGGCCTTGCCCCCTGATTCTGGACACGCGTGGGGTGTCTACGCCGCGGTTGGCAGCGTAGCCGGGGCCCGGCGGGCCTCGTAGTCGTTGGGGCTGGTCTGGCCGCAGGCGGAGTGCCGGCGGCGGGTGTTGTAGCGGGTGGCCCAGGCGAACACCGCCCGCCGCGCGTCGGCCGCGGTGGCCCAGCTG
>NZ_JBJNRJ010000055.1:0-36024 GCF_046233715.1 Trujillonella humicola
TCGGACGGAAGTCCCTCGACCACCTGCTCGAAAGACTTGCCGACCACGAACCGCTGGCCGCATGACCCCCGACGTTCCAACGGTGGGGACCACTAGCGACCGCGGAGCTCGCCGCCGTGCACGGTCAGGGCGTAGACGACCAGGACGTTGACCGCGATCGCGATGCAGCTCCACGCCGGGTAGGTCGCCAGGTAGGCCGGTCCTGCTCCCCACGATTGGTCCTCGACCTGTGAGCACGTCCCCCGTCCTGCTCGAGCGGGCCGGCGCCCTGGCCCGGCTGGTGCTCCATCGGCCGGAGCGACGCAACGCCCTCGACGACACGCTGATCGACGCGCTCGACGGGGCGCTCCGGGAGGTCACGGCCGCGCCCGACTGCCGCGCGGTGGTGATCACCGGCGCCGGCCCGGCGTTCTGCGCCGGCGGGGACATCGCGGCCAACAGCGATGTCGACGTCCCCGGTGCGCTGGCCCGGCAGCGCCGGTTCCTGGAGGTCGGTGAGCGGCTGCTGCGGCTACCCAAGCCCACCGTGGCCGCTGTGAACGGTGCGGCGATCGGTGCCGGGCTCTCCCTCGCCCTGCTCTGCGACGAGGTCGTGCTGCACCGCGCGGCGAAGCTCTCGTTCGGCTTCCTGCCGATCGGGCTGCCGCCCGACCTGCTCTCGGTGGTGACGGTGCAGCGCCGTGCCGGGTGGACCGTGGCCGCCGACCTCTTCCACACCGGCCGGCTGATCCCCGCCGAGGAGGCCGTGCAGCTGCGGCTGGCCCACGAGGTGGCCGACGACGACGCGCTCGCTGCCGCGACCGCCCGGGCGGAGGTCCTGGCCCGCCTCTCGCCGGTCGCCTTCGCCGCGACGAAGGCGCTGCTGCGCCAGGCCGCGCCGTCGGCCACCGCCGTGGCGGACGTCGAGGCCCTCGCGGTCGCGGTCGCGGTCGGCACCGACGAATTCCGCGCCGCCACCGAGCGCTTCCGGTCGCGCCCGGCCGCGCGGCCGCGTGAGTGAGCCGGACCGGCGGGACCGGTCCGAGAGCGGAGCGGGTGACCGGGACCGGACCGGTACGGCCAGCTCGGAAGGCTGGGAACTCGGAGCCCCCTGTCCGCGGAGTGGCGTCCACCGAGGTGGTGCGCGACGGCCCCGGGACCAGCGGGCCCTCCGCGTAGAGGCGGCCACCGCGTGATCTCCTGGATGACCTGCCACCGTCCTCCAGGAGGCTGCGCGACGACCGCTCCGGGCGGTGTCGACCCTGCCCACTCCCTGCACGTGCGGCGGTGAGACCGGGTCACAGGCGACGAGCGTCACCGGTAGGGGATGACATGAAGCTGGTGGAGCTGAGAGGACAGGCGGGGGACGGGCGCGAACACGTCCTGGCGGCGGTCCGGCCGCTGGAGGCCGCGGCAGCTGACGACTACGCCGCCCAGTTACGACATCTGGTCCGGGATATCTCCGACCTGCGCTTGGCCGTCGGGACAGCGCCCGTCCTCAGCGTGAGCGGTGAGACGGCCGCCCCGCCGCCCGCGCCTGCCGACACGCTCCCGGCCGCGCTGGCGCGCGCTGGCCGGGCCGTTCCCGACGACCGCCACGCCGCTGAACCCGACCCCGGCTCCTGACCGACGACGGACGTGCGACCGGCGCGACGGCTGCCTCAGCGGCCACCTCCGCGCGAGCGAGACCAGGGCTGAGGGCTCGCCGGCGTGGTCGTCCGGACCGCACCAGTGGCGCTACCTGCACGACGCGACACTCAGGGCGGAGGCCCGCGAGGACCTCCGGAACGGCGGCGGGGCAGGGAGGTGGGCTAAGTCCACCGGGCGATGAACTCGATCGTCGCGGTGTTGACGTCCTCGGGATTCGTGGCGCTCAGGAAGTGCTGACCGTCGTCGACGACGCGAAGCTCGGCGTCCGCGCTGTTGACGAAGAGCCCGACCTCTTCCTGGGCATTTGCGACGGAGTAGACCCGGTCTGCAGTGCCATGCATCCACAGGACCGGGCACCGCACGCTGTCGAGGCGCCTGTGGAGGCCGTCGCGGTCACTCAGATTGATGGTGCTGATCCGAAGGCGCTCACGGCCCGCATCGCCGACGTAGTTCTGCTGGTGCGTCGTGTGCCAGAACGTGCGCTCCTCGGGCGGCACGTTCTCGCCGAACCCCTCCGCGAGGACGGCGTCGACGAGCTCAGTCGGGATCACCCAGTCATCGCCGACGTTCTCGGCGAGTGCGGCGATGGCCGGCGCGCAGAAGCCGACCCCGTCCCAGCACCCGAGGTCGCGGCTGCGCGGGCTTTCGAAGTCCATCGAGGTGCCGAGCGGAATGATGCCCTTCACGGTGTCGGGGGCGAGCATGGCCATGCGGGCCGCTATCCACCCGCCTTGGGACGTGCCCAGGACGAACGCCTCGCGGATGCCGAGCGCGTCGAGGACCTGGAGGCTCGCGATCGCGGAGTCCCAGTATGTGAACTGCTTGTACGCGGCACGGGTCTGACCGTGACCGTAGGGCTCGATGGCGAGCAGGTTCGCGGTGGCGGTGAGCCTCTCGTCCGCGAACTGGGGTCGGTAAAGCTCCGCCGAGGTGGTGAACGAGTTGACCATCACCAGCGTCGGGAGAGAGGCGTCGTAGGCTTTGCCGAGCCTGTAACCGATGGTCGAGGTGCCGAGATGGGGCACCGCCAACGTCTCTGCGTCACTCATGTGCTCTCCACGTTTCTAGGGACGGGCGCACGGCAGGCCGTCCTGAGGGCGAAGGATCCGGCCATCGTGGCCTCGCACTCGGCACCGGTCAAATGCCCGAGGTTCGGATGGTGGCCGATCCAAGCGGTCGCATGGAGCCGGGGGGACTGTCCCGCCCCGGGTTCAGTGGAGGCCCGGAACTGACGCGGCGACGGTAGTCGCCGCGGTGGTGTGCCGGTAGAAGTGCTCTTCGTGCTCGGCCGGTGGAACGAGGCCGATCTCGTCGTGCAGGCGTCGGTGGTCGAATCAGTCGACGTTCCCCCACTTCGTGGGAGGTGCCCCCATCGGGGGTGGCGAACTCGAGGTCGTCGATGCCGTTCCACGGGCCGCGGTTGCGCACCAGTTCCGCCTTGAACAGCGAGTTGAACGCCTGGGCCAAGGCATTGTCGTAGGAGTCGCCGGTGGAGCCTACCGAGGCCACGGCGCCGGCCTCGGCCAGGCGCTGGGTGTAGCGCACCGCGAGGTACTGCCCTTGTCCGAGTGATGCACCAGGCCGCCGACCTCCCGGCCGGCGCGCCGGCGGGTCCAGGTGCCCATCGCCCAGTGCGTCCGGGCCGGTGCCGGGCACCGTGGTCCGCGGGCCCTTCGCCCGGCTGATGCCGCGCAGCCCGGCGCTGCGCATCAGCCGCTCGACGGTGCAGCGGGCCACCCGGTGACCCTTACGGCGCAGCCCGGCGTGCATCTTGCGGGCGCCGCGGACGCCGTAGTTGTCGGCGTGCGTCTTCTCGATCACCGCCGTGGTCACCGCATCCGACCTGACCGGGCCGAGGGCGGCCGGGTGCGGTGCGCGTAGTAGGTGCTTGGGGCGATCTGCAGCTGTGCGCAGATCGGCTCGACCCCGAAACGTTCCCAGTGCTCGTCGATGAACTCGACGATCACTTCAGTCGGCGGTCGAGCTCCGCCTGGGCGAAGAACGCTGACGCAGTCTTGAGGTTTCTTTCGCACGGCGCAGCTCGCGGACCTCACGCTCGAGCTCGGCGATCCGCCGCGCCTCCTCGGTCGTCGTGCCTGGCCGGTCGCCGCCGTCGATCTCGGCCTGCAGGACCCAGTTGCGCAGCGTCTCGGCGTTGATCCCCAGCTGCTCACTCACCCGCTTCAACGCCCCGGACCGGGTGGCCGGGTCACGCCGAGCCTCGACCGCCATCCGGGTCGCCCGCTCCCGCAGCCCGTCGGGGTACTTCCTCGGTGCTGCCATGACTCATCCTCACGTGGATTGAGAGCCTCCATCAGACCCGGGGCGGGATGACCAGGACGTCCGAGAGGAAGCGGTCGATCATGCCGGTGGCCGGGCGACCGGTGAAGCGCTCGACCGCCGGGTTGGCCAGCAGGATGCGTCCGTCGCCGTCCACGACGCAGATCAGCGTGGCGGTGGTCTCGACGAGGGCGTGCGCGAGCTGCGCGGCGGAGGGCCGGACGGTCTCGAGCTGAACGGCCACGGTGCCCCTCCGGTCGGTGGCCTGTAGGGCAGGGGTCCGGTAGCGCCTGTCGGCCATCCCGACGGCGCACGCGACCTGCTCGTCATCGGTACCGAGAGGCCGCGATTGACGGTGCGGCCGGCGCTCTCCCTCTACCGGGTTACGGCCGATCGGAGCTACCCGGTGCCCCCGTGGGGACGAGCCCGGGCCGGACGCACCCGCACCACCCGCCCTCGCGGCGTCCTCGGGACCGGACGCAGGCGACAGCGAAGCCGCCCCGAGAGACACTCGAGGAGAAGTGCGGGAGAGGCGTGGACGGATGCCCGAGGAGACCATCCACCGAGCCGTGAGCGCCGACGGCACCGTGATCGCCGGCAGGGCGCACGGTGCAGGCCCGCCGGTGGTCCTGATCCACGGTGGAGCCGGTGACGGGGAGGCCAGCTGGCGGACTCTGCTCCCGTTCCTCGGCGATCGGTTCCGGTGGTATGCCCTGAGCACGCGTGGCCGTGGCCTGAGCGCCGATCACCCGGACCGCTCGCTGCGCGCGCTGACCGACGACGTCGTCGCCTTCGTCGAGGCGATCGGCGAGCCCGCCGGGGTGTTCGGGCACTCGAGCTCGCTGGCACTCGCCGCCGCGGCGCGCACGCCCGCGATCGTCGCCGTGGCCGTCCACGAACCCGCGGTACCGGCGCTGGACCACGACGGCGAGGACGCGGCCATCGAGCGCATGATGGCCGCGGCCGCGGCGGGACGGCACGCCGAGGCGGCCGGCATCTTCTTCGCCGAGAGCGGGCTGTTCACCGACGGCGAGGTCGACGCACTGGCGTCCAGCGGGGCCTACGACGTCGTCGCGCCGAACGTCCCGGTCTGGTGCGCCGAGATGGCCGAGTACGCCGGAGCCGTCGACCCGGCGGTGCTCGAGGAGGTCCGGTTCCCGGTCCTCCTGCTCCGTGGGACCGACACCGCGGCGTGGTTCGCCGAGTCCGTGGCGTTCGTGGCGGACCGTCTCGCCGGCTCGAGGGTGCGCGACATCGCCGGTGGCGGCCACATGGCTCCGCTGCTCCGGCCGGCAGAGGTCGCCCGCGAGCTGACCGACTTCTTCGACGAGACGCTTCCGTCGGCAGGCTGAGGGGCGACCGCGCGGACGGGAGCGGCGTGCCGGGGTGCCCGGGGCCTGGGCCGACCCAGCGGGTGCCCGGGTCGTCGTGGGCGCGCGGAGTCGGTACGAGCAGGTGCGGGCCGACCGCCCGAGCGCGGCCCGCCGGCGTGTCGGCACGGAGGTCAGACCCGCTCGTAGCCCTCCAGCGGCGCCAGTGAGCTCCACCGTTCCGGGAGCTGCACGACCGCCTGCTCGGACAGGGGCAGGACGTGGTCCGGGTCGAGCAGCGCCACCTCGGCGCCGTCCAGCTGCAGGCGGCGGAGCATCTCCGCGAGCATCCGCCGGGCGACGTCGTTCACCGACGACACACGCCGGAGATCCAGGACGAACACCGCGACGGGGATGCCGTCGGTCACCGTCCGCAGCACCCGCTCCGCGCTGCTGAACTGCAGGGAGCCCTGGAGGCTGCACACGCGCGCGAGCAAGCCGTCGGGGCCACGAAGCGTCCGGTCCCGTCGAACCGTCGACCGCGCCGGCTCCGGGGCCTGCATGATGTGCAGCCCCATGTCGGCGGACATGCGGGTGCACAACCGGACTCCCCGGGTGCTGTTGCCGTGGGCGTCCAGCCTCGGGGAGAAGGTGGCCATCCCGAGCTGCCCGGGCATCACCCCGAGGATGCCTCCGGAGACGCCGCTCTTCGCCGGGAACCCGACCGTGGTCATCCAGTCCCCGGCGGCGTCGTACATGCCGCAGCTCATCATCACGCTCAGCACCTGTCGGGCCACCTCGACCGGCACGACCTGCGTGCCGGTGGTGGGCTGCACACCACCCCCGGCGAGAGTGGCCGCCATGGTCGCCAGGTCGGCGGCGGTCACCGAGATCGCGCACTGCTGGGTGTATCCGCGGACCACGTCCCGCGGATCCTGGGAGATCACGCCGTAACTGCGGAGCATGTTGGCGATGGCCAGGTTGCGGTAGGCCTGCGACATCTCCGACTCGTAGATGTTCCGGTCCACGTGCAGTTCACGGCCGGCGAAGTCCGACATCGTTCGCCTCACCCGCTCCACCCGGGTGTCGACGTCGTCCCCGGGATCGCCGATCAGGGCGTGCGCCGTGAGCGCCCCGGCGTTGATCATGGGGTTCCGGGGCCGCCTCGACTCCCGTTCCAGCGAGAGCTCGTTGAACGCCTCGCCGCTGGGCTCCACGCCGATCGACTCCAGGACGTCGTCCAGCCCGCGCTCGGCCAGGGCCAGGGCGTAGGCGAACGGCTTCGAGATCGACTGGATGGAGAACTCGGACCCGCTGTCGCCGGCGCGGTAGAGCGTTCCGTCGATCGTCGACAGGCACACGGCGAGCCGGTCCGGGTCGGCCGACGCCAACTCGGGGATGTAGCTCGCGAGGGCACCCGCGTCGTCGCCGCAGGCGTCCAGGATCTCCGCCAGGTAGTCGGGTACCGGTGATCTCACTGCTTCGCCTCTCCTCGCCGGCGGCGCGCCGACGACGCATGTTCGCATCCTGGTGTCGCGGGCCGTTCAGATGACCGGCGCGGCGGCGGGCGGCATCGACCTGTGGCGCGGGGACGATGTCGAACCGCGTGCGCGCCCCCGGGCCGCCCGCGAGGTCGCGCGCGTCGGGGGAGTGCGGCGTGGGCGAAGGCGCCCTTCACACGCCGGCTCGCGCGCCGACCGCGGTGGCGTCGTAGCCGTAGATCCAACCGCTCGCCACCAACGGGTCTGCCTCGGCGAGCGCGGCGTCACGGGCCCGCTGCTCGGGTCCGTCCGGCAGGTGGTTGACGTCCGCCCGCGCGTGGCTCATCTCCTGGAGCCGGGTGGCCCGCTCCATCCGCAGGGCCTGGTAGCGCTGCAGGGCACGTCGAGGGGAGGCCGAGTCGGCGGCCAGGCAGTTCGCGAGCACGGCGGCGTCCTCGATCGACTGGGCGGCGCCCTGGGCGAAGAAGGGGAACATCGGGTGGGCGGCGTCACCGATGAGCGTCAGCGGGCCGGAGGTCCAGCGGGGCAGGGGCGCGCGGTCGAGGAGCGCCCACCTCCCCGGCGTTCCGGCGGCGCGGATGAGCGCGGTCAGCCGTCCGTCCCAGCCGGCGAACTCGGCCAGGAACTCCTCCACGGTGGCGGTGGCGCTCCAGCTCTCGACGGTGACGTCGCCGGCGGGCGCGAAGGCCACCAGGTTGATCGCGGCACCGCCGGAGATCGGGTAGTGGACCAGGTGGCGGCCCGGGCCGAGCCACAGCGTCTGCGCGCGGCGGCGGCTGAACGTGGGTGCCCGGTCCGCGGGGACCGTGGCCCGGAAGGCGCACATGCCCGAGTAGGTCGCGGGCGCGGGCTCGGTGACGGCGCTCCGGACGGTCGAGTGGACGCCGTCGGCGCCCACCACGACGTCGGCCTCCACCTGCGTTCCGTCGGCGAGGCGCAGCACCGCGTGGTCGTCGTGGACGTCGACGGCGAGGCAGCGGCTGGCGAGGCGGATGGCGTCGTCCGGTACGGAAGCGCGCACCGCATCCAGCAGGTCGGCCCGGTGACTCGTGTAGCTGCGCTCGCCGTAGAGCCGTTCGCACGCCCCGGACAGGTCTTCCGAGGAGAGCACGCGACCGTCCTCCCAGCGCCGGAACTCCCAGCCGACGTCGAGCGGCACCGCCCGCCGCAGGAACCGGTCCAGCACACCGAGGTGCCGGAGCAGCCGCACGGCGTTGGGGGCGACGACCAGGCCGGCGCCGACCTCACCCAGCTCGCGGGCCTGCTCGTACACCGTGCAGGCCAGTCCTGCCCGGTGCAGGAACCCGGCCGCCGCCAGCCCCCCGATGCCGCCGCCGACGACGGCGATCCGGGGAAGGGTGTCGGATGACGAGGGCATCGTGGGGCTCGCTCTCTCGAGGGGCTCGGACGCGGCGCGTCGACGACCGGAGGAGGTCGATCGCGGCCTGAGCCCGTGGACCTCGGCGTCCAGGATCCGCGTGGGCCGCCGAGTCGGCGCGCCGGGTCGAGGCTGTGTCGAGCTCGAGATCGTGCTGCCCTGGCCTCTGAGCCGCAGAGGCACCGGGGGCGGTGCGGTGTCCCAGGGACGACACGGCACTTCCGCACACGCGTCCTCGGCACCTCCACCCGCGAGGGGTGAGGCGTTGAGCTGCACGGAGGTGCAGGCTCGGCCTTGCGCCACCGGGGGCAACTCACGCGCCGCCGTCGGTGCCGCCCTCGGGTGGCTGGGGCTCGATGTTGGCCAGCACGGAGTCGAGCAGGCCCGGGAACCGCTTCTCCAGCTCGTCGGTGCGCAGCGCAACGTACTGCTGGTTGCCCCTCCGGGTGCGGCGCAGGACGCCGCTCTCCCGCAGTACGCGGAAGTGGTGCGAGGCGTTGGACTTGCTCAGTCCGAGCCCGGCGTAGACCAGCGAGCACTCGCACTCGCCGAGCGCGTGCATCGAGGCGACCATGTGCAGGCGGACGGGATCGCCGAACCCGCGCATGATGTCGGCCAGGCCGATCCGGTCGAGGTCCGGGTGCGGGATGTCGCGCATCAGACCTGCGGCGCGGTGAAGACCTGCTTGCTCATCAGCACGTCGACCTTCTGCACGTGTGCGGGGACAGCGAGGATGGCGTTCATCCGCTCGACGTCCCGGAAGATGTCGCCTCCGCCGCCCTCGACGTGAGCGCGACGTCCGGCGATGTCGGGGAACACCTCGAAGATCGCGAATGTCGTCGGGCCGTGCTGGACGGCGTACCAGGGACCCGTGGCCGGCTCGTCCTGCACGCAGCGCAGGATGTCGGCCAGCATCGTCCGGACCTGCTCGGTCGTGTCGGGGCGCGCCTCGATCAGGATGGAGAACGCCTTCACGCCCTCATCGCCCTCGGGGCCGGTCATGACCACGCCCCGGTGTCGCTCGTCGGCAGTCGTGCCCACAGCGGGCTCTGTCATCGTGCTGCTCCGTTCCGGCGGCGACTGGTTCAACGGTTTCTATACCACTGATGTCCGACGTCACCCTCCCGGGGACGGGGGAAGCGCTCCCCTTCGGAGACCGAGCTCGACGGCGGTCGTGACCGGCGCCCGAGCTGAGGTCACGCGCTCGGTTCTGCGCGTTGGCCGCGCGCCGGCTCGTCGCCCCCGAGCACCCCGGTCAGGGTTCCGGTCGTCGCGAGCAGCAGGACCGGTACGTAGACGCGGATGACAGCGGCTGCTCCATCCAGGACGCCGTCCCGGAGTGCGACGAGGTAGGCCCGGCGGGTTCCGATCATGTCCGGTCCCTCGCGAGGGGGCGGGGCGCGTGCGGTGGCCGGTCACCTGTCGTGCTGTCACGGAGGCGGGCTGCTCATCGGGTGCGTCCGCTGGTTCCGTGGTCGTGCGCTGCCGGAGGACGGCCGGGTTCCTGACCTGGGTCGAGCACGACGAACTGGGCCATCATGCCGCGGTCCTCGTGCCGCAGCAGGTGGCAGTGGATCATGAAGGGCAGGTCCGGGTCGGCGTGGCCGGTGAAGTGCACGAGGATCCGGGTGGTGCTCTCCGGGGCCAGGTAGACGGTGTCCTTCCAGCCGGACAGCTCCGGGCCGGGGGCCCCGCCGTCGACGTCGAGGACGGTGAACCGGGCACCGTGCACGTGGATGTTGTGCGGCGCTCCGTCGGAGGTGTCGATCTCCCACAGCTCGGTGGTGCCGGCGAGGACGGCCTCGTCGATCCGGTCCATGTCCATCCGCCGGCCGTTGATGCTGACGCCGGAGAATCGGAACTGCCGGGTGGCCACCGCGTCGGACGGGTCGAGCCCGGGCGCCTCGGCCAGCCGGTCGGGAACTCCCGGTGCGCGGTCGAGGCGGTCGGTGGCCCGCAACTCCAGGATGTCGAAGCTGTCGTCGCCGCCGGCGAACCGGCCCGTCCAGGGATCGGTGCCTAGGTCGGGCGGGGTGCTGCGCAGCACCACGCGCTCGGCCGGCCGCAGGACGACGACGATCTCGGCCCGCTCGCCGGGGGACAGCCGCACCGAGTCGGTGCGGTGTGGTGCGGGCAGCAGCCCGCCGTCGGTGCCGATGAGGGCGAACTCCCGGCCGTCGTCGAGGCCGAAGTCGTACACCCGCGACACGGAGGCGTTGAGCAGCCGCAGCCGGATCCGCTCGGTGGTGACGTCGTGGTAGGCGCCGATCGTGCCGTTGGCCACGATCGTGTCCCCGAGGTGTCCGACGGGGCTGAACGGATGCTCGGCCCGGCGGAGCTGGCCGTCGCCGTCGAAGGCCTGGTCCTGGACGATGACCGGGAGGTCGTCGACGCCGTAGTCGTCGGGCAGGTCCAGGGCCTGGCTGGTGGTGTCCTCCAGGATGAACATGCCGGCCATGCCGCTGCGCACCTGCTCGGCGGTCGCGCCGTGCGGATGCGGGTGGTACCAGGTGGTCGCGGCGGGCTGGTCCACCGTCCAGGACGGGCTCCAGGTCTCGCCGGGGGCGATCTCCTGGTGCGGGCCGCCGTCCATGGCCGCAGGGAGCTCG
Source organism: Trujillonella humicola (assembly GCF_046233715.1). NCBI lineage: Bacteria > Bacillati > Actinomycetota > Actinomycetes > Geodermatophilales > Geodermatophilaceae > Trujillonella > Trujillonella humicola. The sequence continues at coordinate 10,709 of NZ_JBJNRJ010000055.1, forward strand.
TGGCCGTGCCAGTGCACGGTGGTCATCTCGGGCAGGTCGTTGGTGACGTCGATGCGAACGCGTTCGCCGCGCTCGGCGCGCAGCGTCGGCCCGAGGTAGGCGCCGTCGAAGCCCCGGGTTCGCGTGGCGCCGTCGCCGATGCCGAAGTCGGTGCTGCCGGCGGTGGCGCGGAGCTGGAAGACCCGGGTGCCGTCCTCGATGCGGGACGGCGCGAGCGGCGGGATCGCCAGAGGGCGGTCGAAGGCGACCCGCCCGGTGGTGTCGGTGACGGCGCGTGCCCAGGTGAGCGCCAGGACGCCGAGTCCGGCCAGAGCGAGGACGAGCAGGACCAGCAGCGCGCGGATCGCCCACTGCCGGGCGGTGCGCCGCGGGCGGACGGCAGCGCCGGCGGTGCTCATCGGGCCACCGCCGTGGAGGCAGGGGCGGACGCGGAGGTGTTCCAGTCGATGTGGTGGTCCCACATCCAGCGCAGCGGATCGCGGCCGTCGCGGAACAGCCGGCGCATCACGACCGGGAGGACGAGGTCGCGGACGGCGCGGCCGACCGGGCCGGCGGTCTTGCCGCTGCCGTTGCGGCGTCCCTGAGCCCTGACCTTCTCGACGCGGACGCGGCGCAGCTGCTCGTATCGGGCGAGAGCGGCGGGCGCGTCGTCATGGTCGCGCAGGCACTGGGCGAGGACGACGGCGTCCTCGATCGCCAGCGCGGCTCCCTGGCCGGCGGAAGGTGATACGGCGTGCGCGGCGTCGCCGATGATGACGGTGCGCCCGTCGTGCCAGGTGGGCACCGAGGGCAGGTCGTAGGTGATCCAGCCGGCGAACACGTCGTCGGTCGCCCGGATCAGGTCGACGGCCGGGATGCGGTCGTCGGCGAACAGGTCCAGCAGCCGGGCGCGCCACAGCTCGGCGGGTACCGCGGCGAGGTCCTCGGGGTCGGGCTCGTCGCGCACCGGCGGGTTGGCGAACCACCAGACCTCCCCGTCGGGGGCCGTGGTCCAGCCGAAGAAGGCGCGGCGGCCGAAGCAGAAGTGGGAGACCCCGGGCGGGCCGGGGACGTCGACGCCACGGGCGTAGCCCCCGGTGTTGAGGAAGCCGACGTAGCTGGCGCCGGGGGCGGCGGGGTCGAGCAGCCGCCGGACGGTGGAGCGGATGCCGTCGGCGCCGACGAGCACGTCGGCGTCCGCGGTGCTGCCGTCGGCGAACCGTGCGCGGACGCCGGCGTCGGTGTGCCGGATGCCGGTGAGCCGCTTGCCGTACCGGGTGTGGATGCCGCGCCGGTGGGCCTCGTCGCGCAGCGCGGCGTAGAGGTCCGGCCGGCGGATGGTGAGGGCGTGGGTGCCGTCGGGGAGTGTGCCGCCGTTGGGGACGTCGGCGAGGAGCCGGCCGTGCCCGGTGAGCATCACCATGCGCGGGGTGGCGAAGCCGCGGGCGAGAACGGTGGCGTCCATGTCGACGGTGCGCAGGGCGTCGATGCCGTTGAGGCCGAGGCCGAGGAAGGCGCCGACGCCGTCGGCGTCGGTGGCGTGGGCCTCGTACACGGTCGGTTCGATGCCGGCGCGGTGCAGGGCAACGGCAGCCACCGGGCCGGCGATGCCGCCGCCGATCACGTGTGCGGTGCGAACTCGGGTCATGGCGTGTCCCGTGCGATGGGGGTCGGGGGTCCGTCGCCGGCCGGTCCCGGAGTGATCGAGTGGTGGGCCGCGCGACGTGACCGACGCTAGGAACGCGGGCCCCTCCGGCCATCCGCGTGAGGGCGCGACCCCGCTACCGCATCGGGAGCAGGAGCGACCGGGTCAGGGTGCCGCGTTCGGCGGACGAGTTCCGGGTCAGTGCGGCCCGACGAGCCCGGTCTCGTGGGCGATGACCACCAGTTGCGCCCGATCGCGGGCGTGCAGCTCGGTCATCGCCCGGTTGACGTGGGTCTTGGCCGTGGCCGGGCTCATGAACAGGGTCCGGCCGATCTCGGCGGTGCTCAGCCCGCGACCCACCAGGGTGACCACCTCGCGCTCGCGTGGGGTGAGCGCGTCCAGCCGTTCCGGCTGCTTGGGCCGCTGGTCGGGCTGCGACCGGAACGTCTCGAGCAAGCGGCGGGTCACGCTGGGGGAGAGCAGCGCATCACCGGCGGCGACGACGTGCACCGCCCGGCGCAGGTCCTCGGGTTCGACGTCCTTGAGCAGGAACCCGCTGGCACCGGCCCGCAGGGCGTCGGCGATGTAGTCGTCCTGCTCGTAGGTGGTGAGGACGACGACGCGGACGGCCTCCCGCGGTCCCTCGGTGGTGAGGATGCGGCGGGTGGCCTCGATGCCGTCCATCACCGGCATGCGGATGTCCATGAGCACCACGTCGGGCGTGTGCTGCCGGACCAGCGCGACTGCTTCCGCGCCGTCGGCGGCCTCGGCGACCACCTCGATGTCCCCGTCCCGTTCGAGCACGAGGCGGAACCCGGCGCGGACCAGTGCCTGGTCGTCGGCGAGCACCACCCGGACGGCGCGGTCACCGGCGCCCGTGCCGATCACCGCGCCGCCTCGGGGACCGGCAGCGTCGCGGACACCCGGAAGCCGCCGCGGGGTCGGTTCCCGGCCGACAGGTCGCCGCCCAGCGCCCGGACCCGTTCGGTCAGCCCCAGCAGACCGGCGCCCACCAGACGCTCAGCTCTGCGGCCGACGTGATGGGGGTGGACGAACGTGGTGTCGATGGCACGGCCGCAGCGTCGCCCGCGACGGGGACAGCGGGAGCGTCTTCCCACAGAGCACCGGCCCGCCGGCAATCCTGTGGGTCGACGGCAGGCAATCACCCGCGTGACGTCCACGGACGACGAGAAGGCCCCGCCGACCGGCGGGGCGTTCTCTTCTGTGTCCGAGGGGCGACACGGTGCTTCCGCACACGGCTGAACGGGCTGCGCTGCGCTCCGCGTGCGAGGTGGTCGAGCGGGGCACTCGTCGGACTCGCCGGCACGGGGGCCGTTGCGCAGGTCCTGCTGGCCGCTTGGGCCCTGCAGCGGAACGGGCACCTTCCGCCCGCGGCGAGCGCCCGGCACGGGCTATGAGCCGACGACGCGGCCACCGGGCGAGCCGGCCCATAGCGAGCGGGCGGTCTTCGGAGGTCAGACGACGGCCGGCTGGCCCGCGACGATCACGGACCGCTCGTCGACCGCGAAGACGTCATTGATCGCGTTGTCGCCGACGAGCTGATCGAGGACGCCATCGAGCACCTCGCGGCTTGGAACCCGCCACAGGCACAGGGCCCGGGCGGTGTCGGTCGCGGTACAGGTGGACATCAGGTCCACGCCCTCGGGCAAGGTGCTGAGGTCGGCGTTGGCCAGCATCTGCTCCCACCGGCCGCCGTCCCGGATGGTGTGAACGACTCCGAAGTACATGACTGCCTCCTGGATCACGGACTCCGTGGAACGCGGCCAGAATGCTCGCGGAACAGATCGGCGGACAGAGCCCTGTGGCTCTGCTGCGCACGCTTTTCCCTGGCCACCCAGGAGCCCCGGTGGGGCATCGGTTGCCCCGGCTTCTCGCGTGGGTGCGACCCGCTGCCGCGGGTTCACCGGCGCGGCGGCCAGCGATGTCACGAGGCCCTTCTGGTGCCACGACACCACACGGCCCCCGGGTCGGGCCCGGGCGACCACGCACCCGCCCGGACTACCTGCTGGCCGACAAGGGCTACAGCTCCGAGGCCAACCGGCAGCTACTGCGTTCCCGCGGAATCGCGCACACGATCCCGGGGAAGAGCGACCAGGCCGCCAACCGTCGCCGCCGAGGCTCCCGCGGAGGTCGACCGCCCGGGTTCGACAAGGCCCGCTACGCACGGCGGAACACCGTCGAACGTGGCTTCTGCCAGCTCAAGCAGTGGCGAGGCCTGGCGACACGCTACGACAAGCACGCCGTCAACTACCTCGGGGCGGTCCACCTCTGCGGACTACTGGGCTGGCTTCCATGATCCGCCAGACACTCCCTACTAGGGCAGCCCGCCGGCCCGCCTCTGAGTCGCTCACGGGGGGCGACCCGGTGCCCCGGCGGCGGTCGTGGTCTCCCGGCGGTGCAGGATCGACCGGCTGCGGCACCAGGTGGCAGGGTGAACGCGTGCTCCAGCGGCGGGTTCCACGATGGTCGGAGTTCTCCGAGCTGGTCCGGCCGCGCCGATTGCCGGGCGACGCGCTCGATCGGCGGCTGGCCCGGGCGGCGACGGTCGGCGACCTCCGCAAGATCGGCCGCCATCGCGTGCCGCAGGCGGTGTTCGACTACACCGACGGGGCCGCGGGCGCGGAGATCTCGCTGCGCCGGTCCCGCGAGGCGTTCGAGCGGGTCGAGTTCCTGCCGAACGTGCTGCGCGACGTCAGCGTGGTCGACCCGACGACGACGCTGCTCGGCGCACCGTCGGCCCTGCCGCTGGCCTTTGCCCCCACCGGCTTCACCCGGCTCATGCACGCCGAGGGAGAGGGCGCGGTCGCCCGCGTCGCGGAGCGCAGCGGCATCCCGATGGCGCTGTCGACCATGGGCACGACGTCGGTGGAGGTGCTGGCCGAGACCGCACCCAGCGCCCGGAAGTGGTTCCAGCTCTACCTGTGGCGCGACCGCGACGCCAGCCGCGCCCTGGTCCAGCGGGCGAAGGCAGCCGGCTTCGAGGCGCTGGTGCTGACCGTCGACACCCCGGTCGCCGGGCCGCGGCTGCGCGACGTCCGCAACGGCTTCTCCATCCCGCCCGCGCTGACCCTGCGCACGTTCGCGAACGCCGCCGTCCACCCGCGCTGGTGGATCGACCTGCTCACGACCCCGCCCCTGGAGTTCGCCTCGTTGCAGACGTGGGGCGGCACGGTCGCCGAGCTGGTCGACCGGGTCTTCGAGCCGGCCGCCACGATCGCCGACATCAGTGAGCTGAAGGCGTCGTGGCCGGGTGCCCTGATCGTCAAGGGCGTCCAGAGCGTGGACGACGCCCGCGCCGTCGTGGACGCCGGGGCCGACGCCGTCGTCGTCAGCAACCACGGCGGTCGGCAGCTCGACCGGGCGCCGGTGCCGCTCGAGCTGCTGCCCGCCGTGGTGGAGGCCGTTGGGAACCGCGCGGAGGTGTACGTCGACGGCGGGATCCTCGACGGCGCCGACGTCGTCGCCGCGGTCGCGATGGGGGCGCGGGGCTGCCTCGTCGGCCGGGCGTTCCTCTACGGGCTCATGGCCGGCGGCGAGCGCGGCGTGCAGCGCGTCGCCGACATCCTGACCAAGGAGATCACCCGCACCATGCAGCTGCTCGGCGCGACGACCGTCGCCGAGCTCGCGGGCAAGGCCCGGCTGCGGCCCTGAGCATTGCCGCGCGGACCTGCGTCTTCCTAGGGTGGCGTATGGACGTCGTCGAGATCGTGCCCACGTTCGAGCAGTACGCGTTCACCTTCGGCGGGGTCGCCCCGCTGCGCCGCATCCAGCCCGGGACGGCGCTGCGGCTGTGGTCCGACGACGCGTTCTGCGGCGCGCTGCGGTCGGTCAAGGACCTCTCCAGCGAGAAGGTCGACCTCCGCTACGTCAACCCGCAGACCGGTCCGTTCTACGTGGAGGGCGCCGAACCCGGCGACACCCTCGCGCTGCACCTCGTAGCCCTCGAGCCGGCGCGCGACTTCGGCGCCTCCGCGGCGATCCCGTTCTTCGGCGGCCTGACCAGCACCGACCGCACCGCCACCCTGCAGGACCCGCTGCCGGACACCACCTGGATCTACGAGCTGGACCGCGCGAGGAACACCGTCACCTTCGTGGCCCAGCACACCGAGCTGGCCGTGGAGCTGCCGGTCGAGCCCATGCTCGGCACGGTCGGCGTCGCGCCGCCCGGGGGAGAGGTGCGCAGCTCGCTGGTGCCCGAGCGGTTCGGCGGCAACATGGACACCCCGCAGATGCGCGCGGGGACGACGTGCTTCCTCGGCGTCAACGTCGAGGGCGCACTGTTCTCGATCGGCGACGGCCACTACCGCCAGGGCGAGGGCGAGGCCTGCGGCACCGCTGTCGAGGGCGCCATGACGACGACGCTGATCGTCGAGCTGATCAAGGGGGGCGCACCAGCCTGGCCGCGCCTCGAGGACGACACCCACTGGATGACGGTCGGCTCGAGCCGGCCGCTGGAAGACGCCTGGCGGATCGGCCAGGCCGAGCTCGTGCACTGGTTCGGCGACCTCTACGGCCTGCACCGGATGGACGCCTACCAGCTGCTCTCGCAGATCACCGAGGTGCCGATCGCCAACGTCGTCGACGCGAACTACAGCGCCGTCGTCAAGGCCCGCAAGTCCCTGCTGCCGCCGGCCTCGGCCTACGGCGGCCTGCACGCCGAGCTCCGTTCCCGCGCTCAGCAGCTTCACTGACCAAGGAGGCACGAACCGCATGGATCTCCACCTCAACGGCTCCCGGGTGCTCGTCACGGGAGGCACCAGGGGCATCGGGCGAGCGATCGTCGAGGCGTTCGCCGACGAGGGCGCCGTCGTCGAGTTCTGCGCGCGGGACGCCGCCGAGATAGAGATGACCGAGAAGGCGCTGGCCGGCCGCGGCTCCGGGGTGCGCGGGGTGCAGCTCGACGTCCGCAACGCGCCTGCGCTCACCGCGTGGGTGGACGCCGCCGCGGACCGGCTCGGCGGGATCGACGCCGTCGTCGCCAACGTCAGCGCGCTGGCCGTGCCCGATACCGAGGAGAACTGGTACACCTCCTTCGAGGTCGACCTGATGCACACGGTGCGGCTGGCCAAGGCGGCGCTGCCGCACCTGGAAGCCAGCGACAACGGGTCGATCGTCGCCATCTCCAGCGTCTCGGGCCGGGAGGCCGACTTCGCCGCCGGCCCGTACGGGACGATGAAGACGGCGCTGGTCGGCTACATCTCGGGCCTGGCCTTCCAACTGGCCGGCCGCGGGGTGCGCGCCAACGTCGTCTCGCCCGGCAACACCTACTTCGAGAACGGCTTCTGGCAGAGCGCCGAGAACGACCTGCCCGACCTCTACGGCATGGCCCTCGGGCTCAACCCGACCGGCCGGATGGGCCGGCCGGAGGAGATGGCGAAAGCCGCCGTCTTCCTGTCCAGCCCGGTCTCCAGCTTCACGACCGGGACCCATCTCGTCGTGGACGGCGCGCTGACCCGCGGCATCCAGCTGTAGCGCACCGGGTGTGCCGGGCCAGCCGGTGATGCCCGTGTGCCCGAGCGACCAGCGTCGCCGGCTACGGCTGCACGCAGCGCCCCGTGCGGACCCTTCGCGATCGGGATGCGGGCGAGCAGGTGCCCGTCGACGGTGGACAGCACGTACACCTCGGCGTCGTAGTGCCCGGACAGCCACAGCTGGCCGCCGTCGGCGGTCACCCCGCCCATGTCCGGGCTGGAGTTCGGGATCGGCCGCGACGTCAGGACGGCGCCGGTGCGTGGGTCGAGCACGCTGACGCTGTTGTCCATCCTGTTGGACACGAACATCCGGGTGCTGTTGCGGCTCAGGTAGATGCCGTGCGCGCCCATGCCCGTGGGAATCTGACCGATGACCTGCGTCGCCGCGCCGTCGAGCACCCACAGACCGCCCCGGTCGGAGTCGGCGATGCAGAACCGTGAGCCGTCGGGGGACAGCTTGATGTCCTGCGGTCCCATGTGGGTGTGCCGGACCGGCATGTCGATCATGCGCAGCAGGCTCCGCTTGGCGATGTCGACGACCGCCACCCGGCCGGCGAACTCGCACGTGAAGACCGCGAGCCGGCCGTCGGCGGCTTGTATCGCTGCGAGTGGGGGTGTGGCTCTCCACAGAGGACTGGCGCCTGAGGCCCGCCCGCCGGAGACGCAGGCCTGGACCGCGGCCGAGCTCGGCCGCTTCCTGCGTTGGGCCGACGCCTACGACGGGGACGCAGCGATGGCCTGGCGTCTGCTCGCGGCCACCGGCATGCGCCGCGGTGAGGCGCTGGCCCTGCGGTGGCGGGACATCGACCTGGACGCCGGCCGGCTGGCGGTGCGCCGCAGCATCGGTGTGGTCAAGAACAAGGGAGCCGGCCAGCAGCTCGTCGAGGGTTCGACCAAGACGGGTCAGTCCCGGGTGGTCGACCTGGACGCCGGCACCGTGGTGGCGCTACGTGCCTATCGCGCGGCCAGGCAGGAGGTCGCTCGCGAGCTCGTCCGGGACGGCGCGCTGGTCCTGAGCAACGTCGACGGCACGCCCCGGCATCCGGAGCGGTTTTCCCGCCAGTTCATCACCCACCTCGCACGGGCGCGCCGAGCGCTGGGAGACGAGCAACTCCCGGCGATCCGTCTGCACGACCTCCGCCACACCCACGCCAGCCTGCTGCTGGCCGATGGCGTGCCCGTGAAGGTCGTCTCCGAGCGCCTGGGGCACGCCAACGCCACCATCACGCTCACCGTCTACCAGCACGTCCACCCCGGCATGGGCCGCGAGGCCGCGGACCGCTTCGCCGCCCTGCCGGAGGGCTGACGGAGCGCCATAAGTATCAGATAGGTACCACGAAGCCTTGAGACCTTGAAGTTGAACCGCCCCGGGCCTCTGACCTGCAGAGACCTGGGGCGGTGCGGTGTCCGAGGGGCGACACGCTACATACGCACACGGCTGCCGGTAGGCGGTTGAAGAGCGTCAAAGCGTCGACCACATACTCCGTTGGCGTCCTCGTGGTCACCCTCTTCGCGGTCCGCTCCCGAGCCGACGCTCGCGTCCTCCGGAGCGGTGACGGCGTCGCGCGGCCTCGACCTGTGGCAGCGAGGTGCCCAGGAGTTGGAGGTCGCCGCGGGGCGGCTGGCACAGGTTGAGCCGCGCATCGCGCAGCTCCTCCGGCCATAGTGCCAGGGCGATGGCGCCGATCGCCGGCGGCGCGTCGAGCAGCCGCCCGTTCTGCCCGGCGGTGGAGTCGGCGTAGGGCGCCAGCAGCGCAGCGAGCCGCTGCGTTGGCCGCGCTGGCGTGCTCTGTGCCGCTGCGCGTGCGGCCACCGGTGGACCGCGCCAGCGCCCCGCTCGTCAACCGTCCACCATGTTCGGACATCCGGCGATCTTGACGCGACCAAGTGGCGTGACTGGATGTCGATGACCTGCGACCGGTGGTCGAAGACCCCGCTCGCCACCCGCAGACGGGAGACCGCGCCGATGACCACGAGACCTGATGCAGCCCCCGCGGGCACTCCGCTGTGGAAGCGCGGAGCCGGCGAGCTCGCCGGGCGGATCGCCACGGGAGCGGTGACCTCCTCGGAGGTGGTGGATGCCCACCTGGACCGAATCGACGAGGTCAACGGGCACGTCAACGCCGTCGTCCGGGTCTTGCGAGACGAGGCCAGGGCGGCGGCGCGGGAGGCTGACCGGGCCGTGGCCGAAGGCCGTCCCCTCGGCCCGCTGCACGGCGTCCCCTGCACGGTCAAGGAGAACGTCGACGTCGCCGGCACGCCGACGACGGAGGGGATCCCCGCCCTTGCCGAGGCGGTTGCCGCGCAGGACGCCCCGCTGGCGGAGCGGCTCCGGGCGGCGGGCGCGATTCCGATCGGCCGGACCAACATGCCCGACTTCGCACTGCGCATCCACACCGACTCCAGCCTGCACGGGCTGACCCGCAACCCATGGGACCCGACGGTCACTGCGGGTGGTTCCAGCGGTGGCGATGCGGCGGCGCTGGCGGCCGGGATGACGCCGCTCGGCATCGGCAACGACATCGGCGGCTCGTTGCGTAACCCGGCGCACGCCTGCGGCATCGCTTCCATCAAGCCGACCACCGGACGCGTGCCAGAGGCGCACGCCAACGAACCCTTCGACGCGGGCCTGAGCGTGCAACTGATGCAGGTCAACGGCGTCATGGCGCGCACGGTGGCCGACGTCCGGTTGGGCCTGTCGGTCATCGCCGGCCCGCACGTCTGGGACGCGACCACGGTCCCCGTGCCGCTGGAGCTGCCGCGCCCGCAGGGGCCGCTGCGGGTCGCGCTCATCGCGGCGCCGCCCGGCGGGGAGACCGACCCCGGCGTCGAGGACGTCGTGCGGCGGGCCGGGGACACCCTGCAGGCAGCCGGCTACGAGGTCGAGGAGGTCCTGCCGCCGATGTACGAGCAGGCCCTCGACGTCTGGGGCCGGTGGCTGCTCGCGGACGTGCGCGCGATGCGCCCGCTGCTCCAGCAGCTCATGGGCGCCGACGGCATGCGGTTCCTCGACTTCGTCGATCCGCTCTACGCGGAGCTGACCGTCGAGACGCTGGTCCAGACGTTCGTCGAGCGACGCACGATCGCGCGGCAGTGGGCCGAGTTCATGGCCCGGTATCCGCTGATGCTCTCGCCGATCTGGACCCAGCCGGCGTTCAAGGCCGGCTTCGACATCGACAGCGCGGAGAGCGCGGCGGCGACGATACGGCTGCTGCGCCCGGTCATGCCGGCCAATGTCCTCGGGCTACCCGCCGCCGTCGCCGGGGGGGACGACGGGTGGGCTCCCGGTCGGGGTGCAGGTCATCGGCGACCGCTTCCAGGAGCTGCTGTGCCTGGAGGCCGCCGAGGAGATCGAGCGCGCGGTGGGGGTGCTCACGCCGATCGACCCGGTGCGCTGACGCCGGCTCAGCGCTCCTGGAACTGCTGCATCGGCTCGATGGGCAGAGTCGGTGTAGCAGGGGACAACGCCGCCATGGAGTCGCTCTTCGCCCTGTTGCAGAAGAACGTGCTCGACCGCCGGCAGTGGCGCACTCGACAAGAGCTACGGATCGCGATCGTCACCTGGATCGAACGGACCTACCACCGACGGCGCCGCCAGGACGCCCTCGGTCGACTCACGCCCATCGAGTACGAGAGCATCACACCCACACTGGCCGCTCAGGCTGCTTGATCCAACCTGTCACCGATCCGTGCAGCAGTCCCTGGAGACCCCCGCGGCCCGGTGGGTGCTGCTGGCGACCGTGCTCGGGTCGAGCATGGCCATGCTCGACGCGACGGTCGTCAACGTGGCCCTGGAACGCATTGGCACCGACCTGGACGCCGGATTCGCCGGCCTCCAGTGGACGGTCAACGCCTACACGCTGACGCTGGCCTCGCTGATCCCGCTCGGGGGGTCGCTGAGCGACCGGTTCGGCCGCCGGCGGATCTTCGTCGTCGGCGTCTGCTGGTTCGCGGCCGCCTCGCTGCTGTGCGGACCGGCGTGGGACATTGAGACGCTGATCGCCGCACGGGCCCTGCAGGGGGTGGGCGGCGAGCTTCTGACCCCGGGAAGTCTCGCGATCATCTCGGCCTCCTTCGCCGGCGCGGACCGGTCGGCCGCGGTCGGGGCATGGTCCGGGTCGGCGATGTGGCGGGCGCGGTCGGCCCCTTCCTCGGCGGCTGGCTGGCCGAGTGGAACTGGCGGGCGGTGTTCTTGCTCAACCTGCCGCTGGCACTGCTCGTGCTCCTGGTCGTGGTCCGGCACGTCCCCGAGACCCGGGATCCCCGGGCCGCGCCGCACCTCGGCGTGGCCGGCACAGTCCTCGTCACGGCGGGTCTGGGTGGGCTCACCTACGCGCTGACGGCCGCCGGCGGGCAGACCTCCTCGGCCGTGGTCTGACGGCGCACCCGACGGGGGAATGCGGACGGTGGGCAGGCGGCCGAACACTGGTGGCCAACCACGGCCGCCCTCGGGTCATCTCTGCCATCGGCCGGGCCGTGGCGCTCGTCGGCCCGGGCAGTCGCGTGCGGCTACCGCGTCGTTGACCTACCCCTGGCGGCCGCGTCGCCGGGCGCCTGGGGCAGCCACGCGTCGGGGTCCTTCTCCAACGCGGTCCAGAACCGCAGCGCCGCGTGCTCCATCTCCAGGCCGAGCCGGAGCGTGACCAAGCGCGGGGCGACGCCGCGAACGTCGCCGTACCGCCGCTGCATGTCTTCGTAGACCGCGATCCGCTCGGTGTGCGCTGCGATCTGCTCGCGCGCCAGCCGCGCCACGTTCCCGGGCTCCCCGAGCTCGTTGAAGAAGAGCTTCAGCTCAGCGACGTCGCGCATCTGGAAGTGCTCGTTGGTCGGCGCGGCCAGCCAGGCACGCAGCTCCCGCAGCCCCTCCTCGGTGAGCGAGTAGGTCCGCCGCCGGCGGCCTTCCTGCTCGCTGGAGGCGGTCAACAGCCCCATCTGCTCGAGCCGCTGCGGCTCCGAGTACAGGGCAGCGTGGGGGAACGTCCAGAAGTAGCCGATCGACCGGCTGACCGCCCGCTTGAGGTCGTAGGACGTGGACGGCCCGCGCAACCCGATCGTCCCGAGCACCACGTAGGAGGTCGGGGAGAGCCGTTCGGACGCCACGTTGCCAGCCTAATCTTCCGGTCTGTATGGTCCAATACAGATCATTGTCGATCGGCTTTCGGAGGCTCACGCATGGACCTCGCCACCGCCCTGTCGTGGACTGCTGAGCGTCATCCGGACCGCCGGGCGGTCGGTGGCCCCCGGCCCATGTCGTACCGCCAATGGGACGCGCGCACCAACCAGCTCGCCCGTGCCCTGGCCGATCTCGGGGTCCGGCGTGGCGACCGGGTCGGGCTCTTCCTGGCCGGCGGCGAGCCCCTGGCCAGCCTGCACCTGGCTGCCCAGAAGCTCGGGGCCGTCAGCGTCCCGCTATCGACCCGCCTCGGTCCCGAGGAACTCGGCTACTGCCTCGGTGACGCCGAGGCAGCACTGCTGGTCACCGACGAGACTACGGCTCCGACGGCGGAGAAGGCCGGGATCTCGACGCAGCACCGCGACGTGGGGGAGCTGGCCGTGGACGGGCAGCCGGACGGTGCCCTCGGCGACCCGCCCGATGAGTCCGACATCAGCGTCATGCTCTACACCTCCGGCACGACCGGCCGGCCCAAGGGCGTGCCGCGGTCGCACCGCGCCGAGCACACCGCTGCGGTCGCCCACCTGGTGCAGACCCAGCTGCGGCACGACGAGGTCGTCCTCGGAGTCATGCCGATGTTCCACACGATGGGGCTGCGTACGCTGCTGGCCAGCATCGTCTGCGGTGGCACCTGGGTGCCCCAGGTGCGGTTCGACGCGGCCGAGTCCGTGCAGCTGATCCGAGAAGAGCAGGTCAGCTCGCTGTACCTGGTGCCCACCATCTACTGGTCGCTGCTGCGCGAGGACGGCTTCGCCGCCACCGGGGTCGACCGCCTGGCCTACGCCGGCGCGGCGATGACCCCGGCCCTCGCCGAGCAGCTCGCCGAGGCGCTCAATCCGCAGGTGCTGGTCAACCACTACGGCAGCACCGAGATCTACACCTTCACCATCGGCCCCGACGGGCTGCGCAAGCCCGGCTGCGCCGGCCGCGCCGGGCTGTTCTCCCGCGTCCGGCTGGTCGAGCCCGTCGTCGGCGCCGCGCCCGAGGCGCTGGTCCGTCCGGGGGAGCAGGGCCAGGTCATCGCCAGCATGGCCAGCCCCGAGGCGTTCGGCGGCTACTGGCACCGCTCGGACGCCGACGAGAAGTCGATCCGCCAGGGCTGGTACTACACCGGCGACCTCGCCACCGCCGACGAGGACGGCGACCTGTGGGTCTCCGGCCGGGTCGACGACATGATCAACTCAGGCGGCGAGAACATCTACCCCGACGAGATCGAGGCCGCCCTCGTGCGCTGCCCGGCCGTCGCGGACGTCTGCGTCGTCGGGATGCCGGACGAGCGCTGGGGCAGCGCGGTCACCGCGTTCGTCGTCCCCGCCGACGGCCGCGCCCCCGACCACGTCGTGCGCGAGCTGCAGGACTACGCGACGAACCACCTCCCGTCGCTGAAGCGGCCCAAGCGCGTCGTGGCGATCAGCGCCATTCCCCGCTCCGCCGTCGGCAAGACCCTCCGTCGCGCACTGACCGCCGGGGAGTACGAGTCCCTGGTCGCACTCGATCCCGGGAGCTCCCGTGCCTGATGCCCACACCGACACCGTCCCGCGCTGGACCCCCACCCGCATCGAGGACGCCCCGCTGGTCACCGGGCAGGGGAGGTTCCTCGACGATCTGGACCCGCTGCCGGGCACGTTGACCGCGGCGATCGTCCGCAGCCCCCACCCGCACGCCCGGATCCGCAGGGTGGACCTGTCCCGTGCCCGCCGGCATCCCGGCGTCGCCGCCGTCATCGGGCCGGAGGAGGTGGCCGCCGAGCTCAGGCCCTTCCCGCTGTCGGTGACCACCCGGATGCCGTACTTCCCGACCGGCACCGACAAGGTCCGCTACGTGGGCGAGCCGGTGGCGGTCGTCGTCGCCGACGACCGGTTCATCGCCGAGGACGCCGCCGAGCTCGTCGACGTCGAGTACGAGCTGCTCGACCCCGTCGTCGGCGTCCGCGCCGCGCTGGCCCAGGACGCCCCGCTGCTGCACGACGACCAGGGCTCGAACGTCGCCACCGATCGCACCTTCACCTTCGGCGAGGTGGACCGCGCCTTCGCCGAGGCCGCCCAGGTCGTCACGGGCACCTACGACTTCCCGCGCTACTCCTCGGTGCCGATGGAGTGCTACTCCGTCGTCGCGAACTGGACCGACGACCCGGCCGGTCCCGCGGTCGAGGCCTGGGCCAACTTCCACGGCCCGTTCACGATGGTCCCGGTCATGGCGGGGGCACTGGGCATCCCGACCTCCCGGGTGCGGCTGCACGTGCCGGCCGACATCGGTGGCAGCTTCGGCATCAAGGCGGGCATCTATCCCTACGTCGTCCTGCTGGCGCTGGCCTCCAAGTACGCCCGGACACCGGTGCGCTGGTCGGAGGACCGGGTCGAGCACCTGCTCGCCAGCTCCACCGGGGCCGACCGGATGATGCAGTTCGAGGCCGCCGTCGACGACGACGGCCGGATCACCGCGCTGCGCGCCGACCTCGTCGACAACGTCGGCGCCTACATGCGCCCGCCGGAGCCCAGCACGCTCTACCGCTGCTACGGCAACATCACCGGCGCCTACCGGATCCCGGCCGTGCAGATCCGCGCCCGCGCCGTCGTCACCAGCACCATGCCCACCGGGCTCAACCGCGGCTTCGGCGGCCAGCAGCTGTACTTCGGACTGGAACGGCTGATGGACGACGTCGCCAGGGCGACCGGGCTCGACGTCGTCGAGGCACGCTGCCGCAACCTGGTGCCTGCCGACGCCTTCCCGTACGAGACACCGACCGGCGGCGTCTACGACTCCGGCAACTACGAGGAGGCCATCCGCCTCGCGGTGCGCAACGCCGACCTCGACGAGCTGCGACGCCGGCAGGCGGAGGCCCGGGAGCGGGGCGAGCTCTACGGCATCGGCCTGGCCGCGGTCGTCGACCCGTCCGGCACCAACATCGGCTACGTCGGGCTGGCCACGCCCGCCGCCGACCGCAAGCCCGGCCGCGACAAGTCCGGCTCCACCGAGCACGTCCGGGTCAGCGTCGACCTCCAGGGCATCGTCACCGTGCTGCTCGGCAGCGTCCCGCAGGGCCAGGGGCACGCCACCACCGCGCGGCAGGTCGCCGCCCGGCGGCTCGGGCTGCCCGAGGAGCAGGTCCGCGTCGTCATCGAGATGGACACCGCGACCACCCCGTGGACGGTCACCTCGGGCAGCTACTCCTCCCGCTTCGCGCCGCTGGTCACCAGCGCCGTCGTCGCGGCCTGCGACCGGATCGCCGTCACGGTGAAGGCCGCCGGCAGCGTGCTGCTCGAGACCCCACCCGAGCAGCTCGAGCTCGCCGACGGCGCGGTCCGGGTGGCCGGTGACCCCGGCCGGTCCGTGCTCTTCCGGCACGCCGCCGGCGTCGTGCACTGGGATCCCGGCGCGCTGCCCGAGGGCACCCCGGCCCGGCTCTACGAGGAGGCAGCCTTCGCCCCACGCGAGGTGCGTGCGGCCACCCGCGACGAGCGGATCAACTCCAGCCTCTGCTACGGCTTCGTCGCCGAGCTCGTCGCCGTGCGGATCGACCCCGACACCCTCGAGATCACCATCGAGCGGGTCTCCTCGGTGCACGACGCCGGCACCGTGCTCAACCAGACACTGCTCGACGGCCAGGTCCACGGCGCGCTCACCCAGGCCCTCGGCGGGGCGATGTACGAGGAGTTCACCTACTCGGCGGGCGGCCAGCCGACGGCGGCGACCTTCCTGGACTACCTCTGCCCGACCACCGCGGAGGCCGGCTTCCCCCTGCTGACCGACCACGTGGTGACCCCGTCCCCGCTGACCCCGCTCGGCGCGAAGGGCAGCGGCGAGGGCAGCTCGATGAGCTTTCCGGCGGCCGTGGCCAACGCCGTCACCGACGCGCTCGCACCGCTCGGCCTGGCGATCAACCAGCTGCCGGTGCACGGCAACGTCCTGTTCGACCTGCTCGACGGCGCCCGCCGTCCGGCCTGACATCCCCCTGCAACCGAGGAGCTCCCGCATGCCCACGACCGGTGGCGACGTCCTGCTCGACCACGGCCACGACGGCCAGGTCGCCTACCTGACCCTCTCCCACGGCGGCTACACCGTCGTCACGATGGAGATGCGGGCCAGGATGGCCGAGCGCTTCGCCGAGATCGACCGGGACGAGCGGGTGCGCGCCGTCGTCATCCGGTCCGACGGCAAGCACTTCACCTCCGGCGGTGACATCGCCGGGTTCATGGAGGTCGACCCGATCGACCTTTCCCACCTGGGCCAGGACATCACCGCGCCGGCGCGCAGCGGCAAGCCGGTCATCGCCGCCATCGACGGCTACTGCTTCGGCGTGGGCCTCGAGCTCGCGCTCTCCTGCGACATCCGGCTGGCCACCGGCCGCAGCCAGTTCGCGCTGCCGGAGATGAACCTCGGGATGATCCCCGGCAGCGGCGGTACCCAGCGGCTGTCCCGGTTGATCGGCCTCTCCCGGGCGAAGTACCACATCCTGACCGCCACCCGGATCCAGGCGCAGGACGCGCTCGACTGGGGCCTGGTCTCGGAGGAGCTCTTCGCCGACCGCGACGCTCTCTACGAGGGCGTGGAGAGGCTGGTGACCAAGCTGCTCGGCTTCTCGCCGATCGCGCTGCAGACCGGCAAGGAGGTGCTCGACCGGGGCATCGACGGCCCGCTGTACACCGGCATCGAGCTGGAGCGGAAGGCCTACGCGATGCTGCGGGCGACGCAGGACTTCGCCGAGGGCGTGAAGGCGTTCGGCGAGAAGCGCAAGCCCGACTTCGTCGGGCGGTGAGCTGAGTGAAGCCGGCCCCGTTCGCCTACGTGCGCCCGGCCACGCTGGACGACGCCGTCGCCGAGCTGGCCGCTACCGACGGTGACGGCAAGGTGCTGGCCGGGGGACAATCCCTGGTGCCGGTCCTGGCGATGCGCCTGGGCCGGCCGGGCACCCTCGTCGACATCAACGCCGTCGTCGGCCTCGACGGGTTCGAGCGCCGCAAGGGCGCCCTGCGGATCGGTGCCACGGTCCGGCAGCGGCACGTGGAGCGCAGTTCCGCGGCAGCCGCCGTGCCGCTGCTCGGGCTGGCGCTGCCCTTCGTGGGGCACCGCGAGCTGCGCAGCCGCGGCACGGTCTGCGGCAGCCTGGCGCACGCCGACCCGGGCGCCGAGTTGCCCGCCGTCGCTCTCTGCCTGGGTGCGACCCTGGAGATCACCGGACCCGGCGGCCGGCGCACCGTGCGCGCGGCCGACTTCTTCCAGGGCGCGATGACCACCGCGGTCGGCCCGGACGAGATTCTCTCGGCCGTGGAGTTCCCGGCGGCCGGGCCGGGGGAGGGGTTCGGCTTCGCCGAGCTGGCCCGCCGGCACGGCGACTTCGCGCTGGCCGGCGTCGTCACCCGGGTCCGTTCCCGGGACGGCGCCGTCGCCGACGCGGTGCTCTCCGGCTTCGGCGTCTCCGACCGCCCGGTCACCCGCGACGTCACCGAGCTGGTCCGGGCCGCGGCCGGGGAGGCCGACGTCGAGACCGCGCTGCGCCCGGGCACCGAGGAGCTGGCCAGGGTGATGGTCGACACGGCGGGGGACGCCCACGGCTCGCAGGGCTACCGGCGGCGGCTGTTCGCCGTCCTCGCGGCCCGGGAGCTGGCCCGCGCCAACCGCCGAGCAACGGAGAGGACCTCATGACCACCACCGAGCACCAGCGCGCGGTCAAGGCCGCCGCGGACGAGCTGATCGACGTCTCGTTCACGGTCAACGGAACGCCGGTGACCATCCGGGTTCCGGCTCGCATGCACCTGGCCGACGCGCTGCGCCAGCACCTCGGCCTGACCGGCACGCACCTGGGCTGCGAGCACGGCGTGTGCGGCATGTGCACGGTGCTCGTCGACGGCGACGCCGCCCGCGCCTGCCTGGTCTTCGCCGTGCAGGCCGAGGGCACCGACGTGGTCACGGTCGAGGGGCTGGGCACCCAGGACGACCAGCACCCGCTGCAGCAGGCCTTCAGCCACCACCACGCGCTGCAGTGCGGCTTCTGCACGCCGGGCTTCCTGATGAGCTCCTATGACCTGCTCACGCACGAGCCGGGCGTCGACGAGGAGCGCTTGCCGGAGGAGCTGTCCGGGGTGATCTGCCGGTGCACCGGCTACCGCGGCATCCTCGCGGCGGTCGCCGACGTCGCCGAGGCGCACCCCGAGGGGGTGCCGGCACCTCGCAACTGCGCGCCGCGCACCCTCGTCGGCCGCGGCGGCGCCGCCACCGCGGCAGCTCCGGCAGCGGCGCCGGTGGGGGACGCCGAGGAGGCGGTGCCCACCGACATCACCCGGCCGACCGGCACCCCCACCATCACCGTCGAGGTCACCCGGCTGCTGACCAGCCCGCTCGACGACATCTGGGCGGTCATGACCGACGTGCACCGGCTGGCCCGCTGCCTGCCGGGTGCGGAGATGACCGAGGACCTCGGCGACGATCGCTACCGGGGTCGAGCCACGGTGGCGCTCGGCCCGGTGCGGCTGGCGTTCCGGGGGCTAGCGCGCATCACCGAGCGCGACGAGACCTTGCACCGGCTGGCACTGCTGGCCCAGGGTGCGGACACCGGCGGCAACCGCACCGCCGCCGACATCGGGCTGCGCGCGACGGCCACCCCCGACGGCGGCACCGAACTACGCGCCGACGCCGCGGTGTTCCTCTCCGGCCGGATCGCCCAGTTCGGCCGCGCGTTGGCCGGTGACGTGAGCCAGAGGATGTTCGAGCAGTTCGCGCACGCCCTCGACGAGACCGCGCGGACCGGCCAGGCCCCGGACGTCGGCGCCGGACCGAGCGCGCTGTCGATCGGCGTCGCCGCGGTCCGGGACGCCGTCCGGCGGCGGTTGGCGGACGTCAGGACGACGCTGCAGGAGCGGAGGGCCCGCCGGCGTGGATGCTGAGCCCTGCGAGCCGGTGCGACCAGCCCGACACGGCGGAGCCCACTGGCCAGCCGATCGGTGCCTTCCCGGACGTCGCCGAAGCACATCCTGCTCGCGTCGGTGATCAGGCGGGGGGCTCCGGGCGGCGCGGCACGCCACACCTCCTCGGGATCCGTGAGCTCGACTGCTCGCCGTCCTCGCTCCTGAGCGCCCTGCCCGACTACTGGCAGACCGATCCGGGCACCGTCACCCGGCACTCGGCGAGGTCGGTGTGAGGGCACGGAGGGCTTTCGGCCGGCCGCCGTCTGGACATCCCATGGCGTGAGGGGTCGGGCCGCGGCAGGTGTGGAGGTTGTCCGGGCGGCGTCCTCGTCGTAGGGGGGTCGGGTTTCAGGCAACCCGAGTCTGCCCGGCGATGCCCTCGGGCAGCCGGCCTCGTGCCAGCCGGCGCCCTGTTCGTCTTGCACCTCGATGGCGTGGTGGTCCTCGGCCCAGTCGTCACCCAGGACAAGATCCGCGCCCCCTCTGGCCTCGGCTCCGCGTTCGGCAGCGCGGAGGGATACAGCCAGCGGACTCATGGTCAAGTGCTCACCGGCGAACTCCGGGACACGTTCATCCCAGCAGCGATCAGGCCACCTCACGACCGGTGGGCGCACGATCCGAGCACGGGAATCCACCGGTTCCCGTCGTCGAGAGTGCTGACCCACCGGCCGCTACCGGCGCCGAACCTGCCAGACACCAGCGGGCTCGATAGGTCCCCTCAGTCGTCAAAGACGACGACGCCTCGAATGTTCTTGCCTGCGTGCATGTCTTCGTAGCCCTGCGCCACCTGGTCGAGCGTGTACCGGTGCGTGATCAGCTCGTCGAGCTTCAGCTGGCCCCGCATGTAGAGGTCGACGAGCCACGGGATGTCCGCAGTGGGGTTCGAGGCGCCGAACAACGACCCCTGCAGGCGCTTCTGGAAGATGGTCAGCTCACCGATGGACAGCGACAGGTCGGTCCGAGTGATGTCGCCGACCCCGGTCACGACCACCGTGCCTGCCTTGCGGATGGAGGCGAACGCCTGCGAGACGTGCTCGGGGGTGGTCACCCCGACGGTGACGATCGTGGCGTCGGCTCCCTGACCGTTGGTGAACGTCCGGGCCAGTTCGGCCGCATCCTCGATGTTCTCGACCACATGGGTGGCGCCGAACTCCACCGCCTTCTCGCGCTTGAACGCCACCGGGTCGACCGCGATGACCTGACCCGCGCCGGAGTGCACGGCGCCCTGGACGGCGTTGATGCCGATCCCGCCGATCCCCATCACGATCACGGTGTCCCCGGGGTAGATGTCGGCGAGGTTCACTGCGGACCCCCACCCCGTGCCGACTCCGCATCCGAGCAGGCAGAGGCTCTCCAGCGGCGCGTCGACCGGCACCTTGACGGCGTTGTCCGCGTCGACGGTCGTGAACTGGCTGAAGGTCGAGATGCCGAACATCTGCCCGACCGGCTGCCCGTCCAGGCGCATCCGGAAGCTCGCCGGGTCGTCCAGCCGTGAGCCGTTCAACAGCCCGGCACCACGGTCACAGAGGTTCTGCATGCCCCGCGCGCACCAGCGGCACTTCCCGCAGGACGGCAGGAAGGAGAAGACGACGTGATCACCCTCGGACCAGCCACGGACGCCCTCGCCGATCTGGACGACGACGCCGGCACCCTCGTGACCGCCGCAGACCGGGTAGATCCCGTACTCCATGTCGCCGGTGGCGATGTGATCGTCGGTGTGGCACAACCCCGAGGCCACCATCTTCACGGTGAGCTCGCCCGGACCGGCCTCCTCCAGCTCGAGTTCCGCCGTCTCGTAGCGCCCCGGTACATGTCGGATGATTGCGCCCTGCGTCTTCACTCCTGCAGCCTCCAGTTCGAATCGCCCGCTCGCGACCACGAACGGGTGAGACATGGTCTAGAACAGATCGTGCGGAGTGGAGTGTGACACGTCGCGGGGTGATCCGGAACACCTGGAGAGGGCCGCGCGGCCCGAATGCTCGACGTGCTCGGTCTACACGTCACCTGGAGGCCTGCGGCACCGCCCCTGGGGAGCGCTGTGTGCTCGGGGTGGGGGGAGGACGTCGGGGCCGAGGTAGCGGCGGCTTTCGGCCCATTCGTCTGCTGCTGTTGGTGACGTGGTGACGACCGGAAGAAACCGTTCGTGGCTACTGCGTCGTTCGACTTCACCGGCTCCGTCGTCCTGCTCACCGGGGGCGGCAGTGGCATCGGACGACCAGCACACCGCCGTCACGTTCGGCCGGCAGCTGCGCGTCGAGCACCGGGCACAGGGGCAGCGGGAGTCGGCCCTTGGCGTCCAGCTTGGTGTAGGTCAGCTCCGTGCGGGCCGGCGCCGGCTCGGCGGCGTGGGCGTGCAGCGGGCTGAAGTCGGCGGCGCCCGGCGGACGTTGGTTGCGCTCCCGAAGCAGGTCGGTGTTCAGCCAGAGCTCGTTGAGCTCCGCGGTGGACGGTGCGCTGCCGCCGAACGCCCAGCCGTCGGGCAGGGACGGGCCGACTGCCGGGGCGGCGACGGCGGGCACGGTGGCCGCATGAAGCGAGGAACGGCGAGTGCGCGCGGACTGGCCGGCGGCGTCGGGCGTGCGGCGTGGCCGGTGGTGCGGGTCGTGGCATGGCCGCAGCTGTGCCGGGCGTTTCGCCAGCGGCGCTCGGATTCGGCCGATCTGCGGGATTCTCACCCGAAGGAGGGTGGGACGCGTCCCACTTCGTTGTGTCCGAGGGGGGACTTGAACCCCCACGCCCGATAAAGGGCACTAGCACCTCAAGCTAGCGCGTCTGCCATTCCGCCACCCGGACGAGTGCGGGACAAGACTACAAGACGCCCGCGGGCCGTCGACGCACCCCCGAGCCCCCGTTCGCGCTGGTGTCGCCCCTCGCGCCGCAGCCCGGGCCGCGCGCCGTCCCGGTTGCGCGCCGCACTAGTGCCCGGCGGGACGGCGCCGTCCACCTGGGTAACCACCTCACCGGTGTGCGACCGGCGCCTACGCTCGCCGGGTGGACGCCGCGCAGAACGCCCCGTTGACCCGCGCCCAGGCCGAGGTCGCCGAGCTGCTCGGCGACCTGATCCGGATCGACACCACCAACACCGGCGACACGCTGACCGGCAAGGGCGAGCGGGCCGCCGCCGAGCACGTCGCCATGCTGCTCGACGAGGTGGGCATCGGCTCGCAGCTGTTCGAGTCCGAGCGCGGCCGGGCCAGCCTGGTCGCCCGCATCCCCGGCACCGACCCCGGCCGGCCGCCGCTGCTGGTGCACGGCCACCTCGACGTCGTCCCCGCCGACCCGGCCGAGTGGACCGTGCACCCCTTCTCCGGCGAGGAGCGCGACGGCTACGTCTGGGGCCGCGGCGCCGTCGACATGAAGGACATGGACGCCATGGTGCTCGCGCTGGTCCGCGACTGGGCCCGGACCGGCGTGCGGCCCGAGCGCGACATCGTGCTGGCCTTCCTCGCCGACGAGGAGGCCGGCGGCACCCTGGGCGCCCGGTGGATCGTCGACACCCACCCGGACCTGTTCGCCGACTGCACCGAGGCGATCAGCGAGGTCGGCGGCTTCAGCATCACCGTCCGCGACGACCTGCGCCTGTACCTGGTGCAGACCGCCGAGAAGGGCCTGGCCTGGATGCGGCTGACCGCGTCCGGCCGGCCCGGCCACGGCTCGTTCGTGCACGACGACAACGCCGTCACCCGGCTGTGCCAGGCCGTGGCGCGGATCGGGTCCACCCGGCTGCCCACCGTCCTGACCCCGCCCATGCGCACCTTCCTCGACGCGGTCAGCGACGCCTACGGCGTCGAGATCGACCCCGACCGGCCCGAGGAGGCCCTCGCCCGCCTCGGCTCCATCAGCCGGATGATCGGCGCCGCGCTGCGCAACACGGCCAACCCGACCATGCTCGACGCCGGCTACAAGACCAACGTCATCCCCGGCACGGCACAGGCCACCGTCGACGGCCGGTTCCTGCACGGCCAGGAGGCCGAGTTCGAGCGCCAGCTCGCCGGCCTGATCGGCGAGGGCATCCAGCGGGAGTGGATCGTCCACGACCAGGCCGTGGAGACGACGTTCGACGGCCCGGTCGTGGACGCCATGGTCGCCGCGCTGCGCAGCGAGGACGACGGCGCCCGCCCCGTGCCCTTCACGATGAGCGGCGGCACCGACGCCAAGAGCTTCGAGCGCCTGGGCATCCGCTGCTTCGGCTTCTCCCCGCTGCGGCTGCCCCCGGAGCTGGACTTCGCCGCCCTCTTCCACGGCATCGACGAGCGCGTGCCCGTGGAGTCGCTGCGATTCGGCATCCGCGTGCTGGACCGGTTCCTGCGCTCGGCCTGAGGGAGTGGTGGGATGCCGGGGTGAGCATCCCCGCGCCCGGATCCGTCGCCCTGATCACCGGAGGCACCGGCGGCTTCGGCCGCGCCCTCGCCACGACGCTGCGCGAGCGCGAGGTGACCGCCGTCCTCGCCGACCTCGACAGCGAGCGCAACCGGTCGGTCGCCGCCGACCTGGGCTGCCCGTTCGTCGAGCTCGACGTCACCGACCGCGCGGCCAACGAGGCCGTCGTCGCGCGGGTCGAGGCCGAGCACGGCCGGCTCGATGCCGCCTTCCTCAACGCCGGCATCTCCGCGGCCAAGAGCGACGACGACCTCGACCTCGAGGAGTTCCTGCGCGTCGTGGACATCGACCTGTTCGGCGTCGTCTACGGCGTCCAGGCCGCGCGGCCGGCGATCGCCCGGGCCGGCGGGGGAGCGATCGTGGTGACGGCGTCGCTGGCCGGGCTGTCGCCGATGGCCACAGATCCCGGCTACAGCGTCGCCAAGGGGGGCGCGATCGCCTTCGTCCGCTCGATGGCTCCGCGGCTGGCCCGCGAGGGGACGCGGATCTCCGCCATCTGCCCCGGCTTCGCCGACACCGCGATCATCGACCGCATCCGGCACGAGTTCACCGCCGCCGGGTTCCCGGTGCTCACCGCCGAGGAGGTCGCCGACGCCATGGTGATGGCCTGGGCCGAGGGCGAGCCGGGCGCGGCCTACGTCGTCCAGCCGGGGGTGGGAGTCGTCAACTACCGGTTCAAGGGCGTGCCGGCGGCGCGGACGGCGGCCGGCGAGGCCGCCGCCGTCCCGGAGCCCCTGCGGCCCAAGGACATGCGCTAGGACGACGGGGACACCTGAGCCGGCCTCCCGGGGGAGCGGGCCCTCGTCGCGGGTCCGGTCACTCTGCGGGGAGATCCGCACGATGCGGGCGCGATCCCGCCCGCATCGTGCGGAACCGGCCCGCAGAGCCGGCTGAGAACGGGTCGTCACCCGGGAACCCGCTGGACGTCCGCTGTGGGTCCGCCGGTCACTCCAGCCGCGGCTCCCGGCAGGCGAACAGCACGGCCGGCGGCACGTTCCACGGCGACATCCGCAGCCGCACGGCGGCGAACCGGCGGCGCAGCTCCTTGAGGATCAGCGGCGAGTACTGGATCACCAGCACCGAGCCGCCGGGCGCGACGATCCGCGGCAGCACGTCGAGGATGCGCCGGCGCAGGTCCGGGGCGAACGAGGTGTAGGGCAGCGCCGAGACGACGATGTCGGCCTGCCGGCCGTCGAGGTGCTCGTCGAGGTTCTCGGCGGAGTCGCACACCACGTGCAGGCGGGGGTCGCGGTAGCGGCCGGCGAGCAGCTCGGCCAGCTCCGGGTCGATCTCGACGGCGACCAGCTCCGCCTCCGGGCCGAGCCGCGCCAGCAGCTCCCCGGTCTGCACGCCGGTGCCGGCCCCGAGCTCGACGACGAGCTTGGCGTTGGGCACGTCGCCGAGGTCGAGCATGTCGCGCACCGCCCAGCGGGAGGTGGGCAGGATGGCGCCCACCTGGCGGGGGTTCGCGATGAAGGCCCGCAGGAACTTGAGGCGGTCGTCGAGGTGCTGGTTCACGGGGGTCCTCCACCCGGGCCGGGGTCCGGGCGGGATCTCGCCCGGAGCGACCCTGGCACGACACCCCACCGGTCTGCCAGCGGGGGTCCTGCGGGGTGGGGGCACCGCGGGCCGGACGCCGCTCAGCTCAGTCTTCCTGTCCCTACCGGTGACGCCTGGCAGGCGTGAAAATGTGGTCGGGCCGCCCGCCGACGTCGGTTCCCCGCCTGGGACACGATCCCGTAGCT
>NZ_JBJNRJ010000056.1:0-22464 GCF_046233715.1 Trujillonella humicola
GCGCTACGCCAGGATGGACGCCGCCTGAACCCAACCGCGACACATGTCATGAGCCCACACCACGACACATGTCCGGGGACACGACATGGGCGTGACGCCGACGGATCTCCTCCGCCGGGGCTACATCGCGCGGTCGACGAAGGCGGCCGCGGGGCGGGTGCGCGCGTAGGCCATGCGGGCGGCGAGGTCGCGCTGCTGGCGGGACTGCAGGATGCGCTCGGCGAGCTCCTCGGCGACCGCGAGCTGGTGCTGGAGCAGCCGGGCGGCGCGCTCGCGCAGGTCCGCCGGGAGCTGGCCGAGCTGCTGGGGCGGCGTCCAGTCGGCGGTGCGGCGGCTCCAGGCCGCGATGTCCTCGGTCCGGCCGGCCTCCAGCGACTCCTGCGCGGCGAGGACCTCGCCCTCCATCTCCTCCAGGACGGTCGCCCACTCGGCGGGGGAGGGGCGGTCGGCGGTCATGCCGAGGCCGGTGCCGCGGCGGTGCTGAGGCTCGCGGCGGCCTGCCGCCACGCGTCGCGCAGCGGCTCGACGACGAGCAGGCAGGAGGCCACGCGGTTCCTGTCGGCCTTGACGTTGGCCTGCACCAGCTCGGTGAGCAGCCAGCTGTAGAGCGCGGCCAGGCGGGGGCCGCCCTCCCACGCGTCCACCTGCAGGCTGCTGCGCAGCTCCAGCACGATCTCCTGCGCGTGGTTGAGCTGCACGCCGGCGGCCTCCCGGTCGCCGGCGGCGAGCGCGGCCGAGGCGCGGTCGAGGTCGAGCGCGAGCCGGTCGTAGAGCATCACCAGCAGCTGCTGCGGCGACGCGGTGGTGACCGTGTCACCGAGGTAGCGGGCGCGGAGCGAGGCAGTGCTCATGGCGTGGGGATCTCCAGGGTCAACGTCGGGGGAGCGGCGTCGGGTGGGGGTGGGGCGAGGCTCAGGACCTGGACCAGGACGGCAGCGCCGACAGCTGCCCGGCCAGCCAGGTGGACTGGTTCTGCAGCGTGCCCAGCGCGGTCTCCATCGCCGTGAACTGGCGGGTGAGGCTCTCCTTGCGCTGCGCCAGCCGGATGTCCCAGGCGGCGATGCGCTCCTGCAGGTCCTTGGCGGTGGTCTCGGTGCTCTTGGCCATCAGGGTGAGGGTGCCGGTCGAGGGGTCCGACGCGGACTTCCCCAGGGACTGGAGCTGCGCGGACAACCCGACGGGCCGGGCGGTGGTGCCGCTGCCCGTGGTGGCGGTGAACATCTGCTTCGTGGCGGCCGGATCGGCCGCGAGCGCGGCGGCGAAGGCCGCCCTGTCGAAGGTGAGCGCGCCCTCCTTGGTGAGGGAGATGCCGACGGTCGAGGCGGACTTCCCCCCGATGCCGGAGGAGACGATGTCCAGGATCTTCCCGGCCAGGTTCCGCAGGGTGCTGTCGCCCTGCAGGGTGGCGGTGGCGCTGTCCTTCGAGCTGTAGTCGGTGATCACCTTGAGGGCGTTGTTGGCGGCGTCGACGAGGGCCTGCACCTTGGCGGCGGTGGCGTCGGCGTCGCGGGCGACGGAGACCGTGGCCGTCTTGCCGGCCTCGGAGACGGTCAGCGTCGTGCCGGGGAGCAGCCCGGAGAAGGTGTTGCTCGCCGAGGTGACGGTGTAGGCACCCGGTCCCGAGCCGATGGTCAGCTGCGCGTTCGTCCCGGTGGTCAGGTCGGTGAAGGCCGGGCCGCCGCTCACCGAGAAGATGCCGGCGGCCCCGGTGGTCTTCGTGCTCAGCTGCATGCGGTACTGACCGTCGGCCACCTGGACGACGGTGGCGGTGAGACCGAGCTCGGTCTTCGCGTTGATCGCGGCGGCCGCCTCGGTGAGCGTCGCGGTGCCGCCGGCGTCGGTGTCGAGGTCGATCGTCGTCGTGGTGCCCCCGACCGTGATGCCGATCGAGGTGGCGCCGAAGTCGAGGTCGGCCGCCGTCTGCCCGGCACCGGCGGTCCAGGTGCCGACGCTGCGGACGGAGTGCGCCGTGGCGAGCGTGTCGACGGTGAAGGTCAGCGAGCCGGCGGCCGCGGACGCCGCGGCGGTGGCCGTCACGGACCCGGCGGAGCTGGTGGCCTTGGTGGCCGTCCACGCCGCGTCGTCGGCCAGTGCGGCGGCGGCGCTGTTGAGGGAGTCGAACCGCAGGTTGACCGCGCGGTAGCCGGCGCCGTCGCTGTTGGTGGAGACCAGCTTGTTCTTCAGCAGGGTCTGCGGGTTCGCCTCGACCTTCATCAGCTGGCTGACGAGGTCGGCGGTGTTGAGCCCGGAGATGAGCCCGACGCTCGTGCTCATGCCTGCCATGCCGGGTCCTCCTGGGCGGTCGTGTGCAGGTGAGGGGGGAGGCCCGGAGGCCTCCCCCCTCACCTGGTGCTACGGGTGCTGCTGGGTGGTGCTGGGGTGGATCAGCGGAGCAGGCTCAGGACACCCTGCGGGACCTGGTTGGCCTGGGCCAGCATCGCGGTGCCGGCCTGGGTCAGGATCTGGGTCCGGGTGAAGTTGGTCATCTCCTGGGCCATGTCCGTGTCGCGGATCCGGCTCTCCGACGCGGTCAGGTTCTCGACCGCGACGTTGAGGTTGTTGATGGTGTGCTCGAACCGGTTCTGGATGGCACCCAGATCGGCCCGGGTGTTGCTCACCGTCTTGATGGCCTCGTCGATGTCCTTCAGGGCCTGGTCCGCGCCAGTGGCCTGGGTGAACTTGAGGTCGTACTTCGCGACGTCGTCCGCCGTGGTGGCCGTGGTCGCCGTGAAGCTGATCGAGCCGGCGGCGGTGGCCACCGTGATGTCCGACCCGAACACGTTGCTGACCGCGCTGGTCAGAGCGGTCAGGCGGGCAGCGGTGCCGGCGGTGGCGTCGTAGGTGACCGACGACAGGTCGAGGGTCTTCCCGTTCATGCTCAGCGTGCCGTTGAGGGCGGCGTAGCCCTCGGACAGGCTGAGGTCGGCCTGACCGCTGGCGATGCTGACGACAGCGGCCGTCGCGACGCCGGCGGCGGTGGCGGCGGCGGTGATGCCCTGGTCGGCCAGCGTGACGTCCACGCCGTCGACACCCAGACCGGCGGCGCCCATGGCGGTGCCGATCTTGACGGAGATGCTCTCGCCGACGTTGGCGCCGACCTGGAACTTGCCGTCGTAGTTGCCGTCGAGCAGCTTGGTGCCGTTGAAGGTCGTCGTGTCCTGGATGCGGGTCAGCTCGTTCTTGAGCTGGGTCACCTCGGACTGGATGTTCTTCTTGGCGTCGTCGTTGAGGCCACCGGTGTTGCTGGCCTGGACGGTCAGGTCGCGCATGCGCTGGAGGATCTTGTGCGTCTCGGTGAGCGCACCCTCAGCGGTCTGCACGACCGAGACGCCGTCCTGGGTGTTGCGGACGGCGACCTTCAGGCCACCGATCTGCGAGCGCAGGCCCTCGGAGATGGCCAGGCCCGCGGCGTCGTCGGCCGCGCGGTTGATGCGGAAGCCGGAGGAGAGCTTCTCCAGCGACTTGCTCATCTGCCCGTCGGTGATCGACAGGTTGCGGTACGAGTTCATCGCCGCGATGTTGTTGTTGACGCTGAGACCCATGGTGTTCCTCCTTGGACGGGGTCTTGGTTCAGATCCCGCTGCATCCGTGCTGCGGGCCGTGCAGACGAGGTTTCGGTCGGCTCCTGCCGTGACTTGAGGCGAACGGGGCGGGATTTCCGTCCGCCGTCACCCGGCCGTGTCGCCGTCCCCCTCGAAGGGGTCAGGCGTAGCGGCGGCGCGCGCGGGCGGAGTGGTCCAGCGCCTGCCGCCAGGCCTGGACCCACCGCTGCGCGGTGTGCTCGGTGAGGTGGCCGGCCAGGACCGCCTCGCGGTTGGCAGCCGCCTGCTCGCGGCGCCGGTCGGGGTCCGCGACGGCGCCGGTCAGGGCCTTGGCCCAGTCCTTGGCGTTGCGCGCCCGCCGGCCCAGGCCCAGCCGCTCGTACTCGGCGCTGGGGGAGCGGGCGAACCACACGCCGCGGGCGGAGTACTCCAGCGCCTTGAGCCAGCTCTTGCTCGTGTTGAACCGGTCGATCCGCAGCGGGGCGATGCCCAGGTCGAAGTGCTCGCCGACGGCGGTCGTGTAGGCATCGATGCCCTCGATCCACGGCACCTCGGCCGGCTCGTCGCCCAGCCCCAGGCGCTTGGCCGCATCGCCCTTCTGACCCAGGACCATGAACCGGCTGCGGCCGCGGGTGCGGTCCAGCGCCTGCTGCAGGCCGGTGCCGATCTCCTGCAGGTCGTACGGGTGGAAGAACACGCTGCCGGTCCAGCCGATGGTGGCGACCTCGGGCTCGCGCTCGTAGGCGGGCGGCAGCTCGGCGATGCGCCGGGGGATCGCGTTGGGGATCACCGCTCCGCGCCCGTGGGAGGCGTACTCCTGCAGCAGCGCCGGCGTCGTGGTCGTGACCAGGTCGGCCTCGCGGGCGCACTCGGCGGCCCGGCGG
The DNA here is from genome assembly GCF_046233715.1 of Trujillonella humicola. Lineage (NCBI taxonomy): Bacteria > Bacillati > Actinomycetota > Actinomycetes > Geodermatophilales > Geodermatophilaceae > Trujillonella > Trujillonella humicola. The sequence goes on from NZ_JBJNRJ010000056.1 coordinate 4,427, forward strand.
GCCATCCCCTTGCGGATGAGTGCGGTGTGGCTCGGGGTGCCGAACGGGATGGCGGAGAGCAGGTCGTCCATCTCGACGACGACGGCGACGCCCTGGCTCTGCAGCACCCGGATGGTCTGCAGCATCGCGACGGTCTTGGGCAGCTGGAGCACGACGACGTCGGCCCCGCGGGCGTCGGCGTCGTAGACCTCCCCGCCCTCGCCCGGGCGGACCATCGTCTCGATGCCGAGCGTCGTCTCGATCTCGATGCCGAGACCGGCGGCCCGGATCTCCGCGACCGGCTCGCTGACCCGGTAGTAGTCCTGCGCGATCTGGCCGGCGTGCATGAGCAGCACCTTCATGGTCGTGCCTCTCTCTGTGCTCAGGCGGGCCGCGCGGCGCCGTAACGGCTGGCCAGGCGTTCGTCCCGCGGACGGGGGAGGGCCGGCGGCGCGGTCGCCGGCGGGGCGTTGCGCCCGGCCACGCGGTCGACGTAGGAGCGCTGCTGGTTGCGGGCGCGGACACCGCCGTCGGCCGGGACCGCCCGGCCCTCCCACACCTCGCTCATCGCGGCGTGCAGCAGCGTCAGCGCGCGGGCGCGCATCTGGGAGACGCGGGAGAGCGTCACGCCGAGGTCCGCGGCGATCTCGGTCAGCGACTCGCCGCCGAAGAAGTTGCGCTCGACGACCTCGTCGAGGCGGTCGGGCAGCTCGCGGATCGCCTGCTGCAGGTAGCGGCCGCGCTCACCCCGCAGGACCGCCCGCTCGGGCGACTCGCCCGGGTCGGGCAGGTCGAGCCCGCCGGACTCGGCACCGGACTCGGCGTCGATGCTGACCATGACCGCGCGGTGGACGTCGACCTGCAGGGCGTCGAGGTCGCCCTGCCGCATGCCGAGGCTCTCGGCGAGCTCCTCGCGGGTCGGCGGGCGGCCGAGGCTGACCGTCAGCGCGTCGGCGGCGGCGTCGGTCCGGCGCGCCGCGGCCCGCACCGACCGGCTCGCCCAGTCGCCCGAGCGGAGCTCGTCGAGCACCGCCCCCTGCAACCGCGGGAGGGCATAGGTGGCGAATGTGGCGCCGGCGGCCGGGTCGAACCTCCGCGCCACCTCCACCAGCGCCACCTTCGCGCAGGACAGCAGGTCCTCGCGGCTGACGTGCGCCGGGAGGGAGATGCGGGAGGCCACCGCGTTCACGGCGAAGGAACACAGGGGGAGGTGTTCGGTCACCAGCGCGTCGACCGTCCCCGGCGATCGGGGGCGGGGATCGGCCGCAGGACGCTCGGTCACCGGGGATCGGGCTGCTCGCACGACCTCCTCCTCGGCAGCCGGTGCGCCGGTCGGCACCGTCGCCGGGTCGCGAACATCTGACAACGTCCGTCCCTCGGCTTGAGGGTTCCTCGCCGGGTGCCGATGGCTGGTTCGCGAAGACGTGGGCCGCCCGACGGGCTCGCGACCGGACGAGGGAGGCGGTGGGGACGTGGACTACCAGCACCTGTCGACGTTGCTCTGGCGCGAGCAGGAGCTGCTGGACCTGCTGCTGTTCAAGGCCGAGGAGAAGCAGTACCTGATCGTCACGGGCAAGAGCCGGTGGCTGGCCCGCATCGCGCACGAGATCGAGGTGGTCCTCGACCAGCTGCGCAGCCTGGAGGTCGAGCGGGCCGCCGTGACCGAGGCGCTGGCCGTTCGGCTGGGCCTGGACGTCAACCCCTCGCTGCGCCAGGTGGCCGAGGCGGCCCCCGCGCCCTGGAACGACCTCTTCGCCAAGCACCACGAGGCCCTGCTCGTGCTCGTGACCGAGCTGCGCAGCCTGTCCGACAGCAACCGCGAGCTCATCGAGGGCGGCCTGGCCGCGATCGACGAGGCGCTGCTGTCGGTCCGCGCGCCCTCGGCCGGCACCTACGGCGCGACGGGGCGCAGCACCGCCGGCGCCAACCGCGCCGTGACCCTGGACGGAGCACTCTGACGTGAGCAGCACCTTCGGAGGTCTGACCCGGGCGACGACGGCGCTGTGGGCCGCGCAGCGCGGCCTGGACGTCACCGGTCAGAACATCTCCAACGTCAACACCGCGGGGTACTCGCGGCAGCGCGTCGAGCAGTCCTCGATGAACGGGGCCACCCTGCCGGCGATCTGGTCGGTGAGCGACGGCGTCGGGTCCGGCGTCGACTCGAACACGGTCCTGCGCATCCGCGACGCCTTCCTCGAGGCTCGCGGCCGGCTGGAGACGGCGACCACGGCGCGGCTGACCGTGCAGAGCGCGGCCTTCACCCGGATCGAGCAGGCGTTCCGGGAGCCCGGTGACACCGGTATCCAGAGCATGCTCGCCGACGTCTTCAGCGGCTTCAGCGACGTCGCCAACCACCCCCTGGACGAGGCGCCCCGCCGCCAGGTCATGGAGCGGCTGGCCACGCTGGCCGCCGGCATCCGCACGACGGCGAGCACGCTGGACAAGCAGTGGGACGACACCCGCACCGCGCTGGGGACCATGGTCACCGACGTCAACGCCACCGCGCGGTCCATCGCCGACCTCAACACCAAGATCCAGTCCGGCACGCTCAGTGGCTCCTCGGTCAACGAGCTCGTGGACAAGCGCGACGGCCTGGTCATGAAGCTGGCCGAGCAGGTCGGCGCCACCGCCGTGGCCAAGGACGGCGGGATGGTCGACGTCGTCGTCGGCGGGACCACCCTGGTGTCCGGCCGGAGCGCCATCGGCCTGGCGCTGGAGGGCAGCAGCGGGATCGGCGGCGTCGCCGGAGACCCCCCGCGGCTGGTCACCGTGCCCGGCGGGACGACGGTGCAGCCGGGCGGGACCGCCGAGGGGCAGCTCTCCGTGCTCACGACGGTGGTCCCCACCTACCGGCAGGCGCTGGACTCCCTGGCGAGCGGGCTGGCCGACGCGCTGAACTCCGCGCACGCCGCCGGTTTCGACCTCGCGGGGAACCCGGGGGAGCCGCTGGTCGGCAACGGGCCGGGCACCGGGGCGGTGGACCCGCTGCTGGTCACCGCCGCCAACATCACGGTCCGCATCACCGACCCGCGGGCACTGGCCGCCGCGGGCCCGTCGCCCAGCGGCGCCACCACGGCCAACGGGAACAACGCCGATGCGCTGTACCGGCTGTCCCTGGACCCCGTGGGGGTGAACGCCACCTACCGGGAGCTGATCGTCGGCCTCGGCGTGCAATCCGCGGTCGCGGCGCGCGACCTGCAGGTGCAGACCGTCGTCCGCGACCAGGTCGACGCCGCCCGTGAGTCGGTCGCCGGGGTGAACCTCGACGAGGAGATGACGAACATGATGGCCTACCAGCACGCCTACGCGGCCGCGGCCCGGCTGGTGACCGCGATCGACGAGGCGCTGAACACCCTGATCAACGGCACGGGCGTGGTGGGTCGCTGATGAGGATCACGCAGCGGGCGGTCGCGCAGACCAGCCTCCTCGGGCTGAACCAGAACCTCGAGCGGATGGCCAAGCTGCAGCAGCAGCTGACCTCCGGACGGGTCCTCAACGCGCCGTCGGACGCGCCGACCGGCACGAACACCTCGATGCAGGTCCGGCAGAGCACCGCCGCGGTGACGCAGCAGGCGCGCAACATCTCCGACGGCAAGGGCTGGCTGGACGCGGCCGACACCGCGCTCAACACGATCCTGACGCAGGTCCGCAAGGTGCGGGACCTGACGGTGCAGGGCCTCAACACCGGCTCGATGCAGGGCAACTCGGCGACGGCCATCGCCACCGAGGTCCGCTCGCTGCGGGAGAGCCTGATCGGGCTGGCCAACCAGAGCATCAACGGCCGCCCGGTCTTCGGCGGCGCGACGCAGAGCACCCAGGCCTACGACCCGGCGACCGGCGCCTTCGTCGGCGTCGGCGGGACGGCCACGATCGCCGGCGTCCCGACCGACGTGACCGTGCCGCTGGTCCGCCGCGTCTCCGACACCGAGGCCATCCGGATCGACATCACCGGGCCGGAGGCGTTCGGCGACCCCGCGTCCGGGCGTGACCTGTTCGCGCTCGTCGCCGACATCGCCGACCACGTGCTCACGGCGGGTGCCGACCCCGCCGACCTCGAGGCGGACCTGGCCGACCTGGACGCCGCGGTCACCCGGCTGCTGACCGCGGCGGCGGACATCGGCGCGCGGTCGGCGCGGATCGCGACGGCCCAGCAGGTCAACACCGATCTCCAGCTGACCCTCAAGAGCCGGCTCGCCGACGTCGAGGAGGTCGACCTCCCGAAGACGATCATGGAGCTGAACATGCAGCGGACGGGCTACCAGGCCGCCCTCGGCGCGACCGCGCAGGCGATCCAGCCCAACCTCATGGACTTCCTGCGGTGATCCCCGCCCCCCTCGACCCCGGAGCAGCAGCATGACGCTCGCCCCCGTCGCCACCCTGCCGCTGCTGGGGATGGTGCAGCCGGTGCCCGGCTTCCCCGACCACCGCGACTACGTGCTCGTCACGGCGGACGGCGACGGGCTGCTCTTCTGGCTGCAGTCGCTCGACGCCGACGGTCCGCGCTTCCTGGCCATCCCCCCGGCCCGGTACTTCCCGGACTACGCCCCCGTGCTGCCCCGGTCGGTGTGCACCGAGCTCGGGTTGGACGACCCCGCCGACGCTCAGCTGTTCTGTCTCGTGACGGTTCCTCCGGAGGGCCCGGCCGCGGCCACCGCCAACCTGCGGGCACCGGTCGTGGTGAACCCGGCGAACTGGCGCGCCACCCAGGTGGTCCTCATGGACGCCGCCCATCCCATCCGGCGGCCGCTGCGCCGATAACCCAGGAGGCGCGCACCGCGCCCGTCCCCGCTCCGGCGGGGTTGCCACGGAGGCCACACAGACCCATGGAGGGGTTCACATGCTCACCCTGACCCGCAGCGTCGGCGAGACGATCCGCATCGGTGACGACATCGAGGTGCACGTCGTGGAGGTCCGGGGCGGCACCGTCCGCCTCGGCTTCAAGGCGCCCCGCGAGGTGACCATCCACCGCGAGGAGGTCTACCGGCAGATCGCCGAGGCCAACCTCCTCGCGGCCCAGGTCACCGCCGACACCCTGGGCGCGCTGGCCGCCTTCGCGCCGGCCGCCGCAGCGGACGAGGCCCCGACGGCGACCGGGGCGGCCCCGGCCTGACGCAACTGCACCGCCCGGCCACCCCCGACTCGGCACATTCTGCCGACGAGGCGGCGGCCGGGCTGGGCAGGCGCAGCGACACGGGCAAGATGTGCCGAAGCGAGGCCCCCACAACTGCGCTCCGCTGAGCGAGTGTTGTCGCGGTGTCGCGGTCGCCATGCGCCAGAGTTGCCCCACGCACGACGAGGGGGCGACACCATGTACCGCAGCGCTGACCCGGCCGGACCGGCCGAGCTCGACGACCCGTCGACCGAGCCGACCGGTCTCATCCCGGCGCCCGGGACGGACACCGTCCTGGCGGCCGAGGAGGTCGACACCGTCCTGGCGGCCGAGGAGGCCGACACCGTCCTGGCGGCCGAGGAGGCCGACACGGTCGTCGTGCACGTGGCCCTGCGACCGCGGCGGGGCTCGGCCCGCCGCTGCCTCGCCGGCCTGGCCGCGCTGGCCGCCGCCCATCCCGACGTCGCCGTCTCGGTGACGGGGCTGGGCAAGGACGAGCGCGCCGTGCGGGTCACCGTGGGCGTCGAGCTCGGCCCGCGCGCCGGTGTCGCCCGCTTCTCCCCGCAGGCGCAGGCCGCCTACGCCTTCGTCAGCGACCTCTTCACCACGCTCTACGACCACATGCCGGTCTACTCGGCCGAGCCGGGCCCGGCCGAGCGCGCCGCCGCGGCCGGGCTGATGGCGAGCCTGGGCGTGGGTTCGACCGCCACCGCCACTGCTGCCACCGCGGCCGTCGCCGTCCCTCCGGTCGTCCCCGCCGGCGACGCCGTCCCGGCGCCCCAGCACGTCCTCGCCTGAGCGAGCCTCCTCTTCCCCAGGAGCCACCCCGTGACCACCACCCCCGGAACCGACGCCCGCGCCCGCCAGCCCCTCGTCTTCGGCGGGATCCCCGAGGCCGAGGGCTTCGCCCGCGTCCCGATCACCCCTCGCGACCGCGTGCACTTCCGCGTCGACCGAGACCTCTCGCCGGACGAGTTCGAGGCCGCGCTGCCCGACGGTGTCGAGGTCAGCTTCGACCACGGGGAGGGGCTCTTCCGGGTCGACGGAGCCTGCGGGCAGGGGCCGGTGCTGGCCGACTGGATCCGGGTCTGGTGCGCCGGCCGCGGCATCACGACCGTGGGCCTGCGGGCCGAGGCCGACGTCCGGCGCCGGGCGCCCCGGGACCTGCCGCCGGCCTTCCTCGAGGAGCTGTGCCGCCACTACGGCCCGGTGAGCATGAAGCGCCTGCAGCGGAACATGAGCACCGTCCGCCTGCACCTGCCCGACCCCGACGACCTGGCGCAGCAGGTCTACGAGTGGATCCTCAAGGCGGTCGGCCAGTTCGACGAGACCAAGGGCGTGCCGTTCGGCGCGTTCCTCGCCACCCAGCTGTCCAAGTGGGTGCACGACCTGGGGCGCGCCGCCCACGGCCGTACCGCCGCCGACACGGAGAACAAGCAGCAGAAGGCGATCGCGGCCTTCGTGGCCGAGCACCAGCGCCGTCCCTCGGAGAAGGAGCTGGCCGCCTACATGGGGCAGAGCGTGGCCACGCTGCGGCGCAACTCGCAGACCGTGGCCACCCTCAACGGCCTGCGCAACCTGCAGTCGCTGGACGGGGCGCCGGACGCCGCGGAGATCCTCATCCCGGACAGCTCCGAGGCGCCGGACGAGATCATGGGCGAGGCGGAGCAGACCCTGCTGTCGCACGCGCTGACCGCCGCCTGCGCCCCCGACCCGACCGCCCGGCGCGAGCAGCGGGCGGGCCAGCCCAACGTGCTGGGCTGGGCCACCTGGTACCTGACCACCTGGGGCGGGGTCACCAAGACCCAGCTGTCGGCCGACCTGGGGACCTCGGTGCGCAACATGAACGTGCACGCCGACCGGGTGGAGCGGGCGCTCAAGGCCCAGCTGGCCGACCTGGCCGACTGAGGACGGGCCCCGGCCGTCCCGCACCGCGCGTCCTCCCAGCCCCGGTCCACACGGACCGGCGCCTCGGCGCCTCGGCGGTCCGGTGGCGCCCGGGGACCAGGCGGAACGAGACCGTCCGGCGCAAATGTCGCGGAACGGGGTCCGACCCGCCGCCGGACTGCCGATATCTCCAGCGTGAACGCCTCCCCGCTCCGCCGCGTGGCGCGGGCGACGTCCCCGGGGAGCCCGAGCTGAGCGCCCTGGCGGCGGGGGACCCGACCCCGGACGTCCTCGTGCCCCACTGGCTGGCCGCACCCGCGCGGGCCGCCCTCGCGGCCGCGGTGCGGGACGGGCTGGCGGCCGGCGAGGTCCACCCCGTCGCGGCGATCCACCTCGCCGACGTCCTCACCGAGCTGCACGTGGCCATGGCCCGGGACGCCGTCTGGCCCGGCCCCGCGGCGCGCGTGCGCCGCATCGCCGGCTGGGACGACGACGTCCTGCCGGTGCGCCTGTCGGCGGTCGAGCTGGCCAGCGTCCTCGCGCTGCCGGCGCTGCCCGAGGCGCTGCGGACGGCGTTGTCGCGGGCGCCGCGGTGAGCGACCCGCGCTTCGGCCGGTCCACCGCAGGACTGCTCGCCCGCCTCCGGCCGGTCCCCGTGGACCTCGCCGGGCTGCTCGAGATCGCCCGCGAGGTGCTCCCGGAGCTCGCGACGTCCCGGCTGCGGGCGGTGCTGACCGACGACCGGGTCGACGGTCCCGTGGTCGTGCTGCGCGAGGATGAGCGCAGCCTGCGCACGCCGCTGCGCGACCTGGCGGAGGACATGACCGCCGCGGGCGTCGGCGCGACCCCGGGCGCGCTCGCCGCCGCCCTCTGCTCGTGGGTCGCCCACCGGCCGGTGCCGGATTCGGCGGCCGCGGAGTCCGGCATCACGGTGCTCGACTGGGCCGACGCGGCGCGGACGGCGGTGGGGTGGCGGGTCGTCGTCCGCCGCGACGAGGTCGCGCTGCCGTGGACGCCGTCGCCGGCCGCCGGGCCGGCCGCCGTCGCGCGCGTCCGCGACGCGTCGCTGGCGCGGGCGGCCGCGGTTCCGACGGAGCTGCGCGTCGAGGGGCCGGTCGCCCTGTGGTCCCACCCCGCCGTGCCGATGCTGGCCTCCGCCCCGTTCGCCGCCGGCCGGCGGGAGCTGGACCGGGTGGCCGCCGCCGGGCTCGGGGTGGCCGACCTGCAGGTGGTGCTCACGCCGGGACGGCCCGTGGCCGGCGCCGCGGCGGGGGTGGCGGCGCGGCTGGCCGAGTCGACCGGTGAGCCCTGCGTGCGGCTGCCCTGGCGCGCGCTGCCCACCCTGCCCTGGGTGTAGCCGGGCCGGTCGAGCGACCCCCTTCAGCTGACGAGGTCGCCGAACTCCCAGTGCCAGGGCTCGGGCTTCGCGGCCCCCTGCCGCGCCCAGGTGGGGTGCACGAAGCCGAAGCGGCCCGCGTTGGCCTCCATCCACCGGAACTCGGCGCTGCCGAAGTGGTTGACGCCCCCGCACAGGTCGACCGCCAGGGCCCAGCCGTGGTTGGACGTGCCCGGTACGGCTGCCAGCCGGGGCTTGGCGCGTGCGGCCGCCACCTGGGCCGTGAACGGCCGGTAGGAGTCGGTGATGCACAGCTCCCGGCCGAACGCGTCGGCGAAGGCCGCGGCCAGGGCGGTGTAGCCGGCCGCGGCGTCGCAGCGCAGGTGGTGGTGCCGGCCGATCGCGCACAGCGCGGAGACGGGGATGCGGCCGTTGGCGTAGCCACCCCACGCCGGGCTCACCGGCCCGGCGGGGACCGGCGGGGCGCCGCAGGGACCGTTGCCGGAGGTGGCCGCGGGCAGCGCGGCGTTCGGCTCGGCCGGCGCCGGAAGTGTGACGCGCACGCTGCCCGCGGCACCGGGAACGGTGCGGACGCCGACCTGGTAGCTCGCGGCGGAGGCACCCAGCACCTGCCCCTCGCCGACGTAGAGGCCCACGTCGGCGCCGCCGTCGGTGAAGACCAGATCACCGACCTGCAGCTGGGCGGCGGGCACCGGCGCGCCGGTGGCCCACTGGTCGGCCGCCGAGACCGGGAGGCCGTATCCGGCCTGCATCCAGGCCGCCGCGGCGAGGCCGCCGCAGTCGTAGCCGTCCGGTCCGCTGCCGCCGGCCACGTAGGCGCGGCCGACCTGGGAGAACGCGACGCTGACCGCGGCCACGGTCTCCGCGGGGAGGACGGTGACCGGCCGGTTGCCGGCCACGCCCACCGCGATCCCGGGGATCGGCGTGCCGGTGCCGTCCAGCGCCGGGGAGAGACCCGGCGGCAGGGCCGCGGGGTCGGCCAGCGCGGCGGCGGCGGGCGGCTGGAGGCCGGCGACGGCGAGCACGCCGAGGTAGTCCTGCCAGCGCCGCAGCGCGGCCGCGTTCGCCTCCTGCTGTGCGGCGACGGGCGCGACGCCGAGCCCGGCCAGCTGCGCGGCCGTGGCCGGGGTGAGCGCGCCCACCTCCTCGCCCACGCGGGCCAGCACCGCCCGGGCCTCGCCGGCGGCGGCGTCGACCACGATCCGCGCGGCCCGGGTCTGCAGCTCGGCGGCGGCCAGTGCCTGCTGCGCCCGCGCTGCGCGGACGACGTCGCCGGTGCGGTCCTCCGCGGCGCGCTCGGCCAGGCCCCGCAACCAGAGGACGTCGGCGGCGGCGCCGGGGTCGTGCACGTCCAGGCCGAGCAGCGGCTCCCGCTGCTCCGGCGTCATGCGGTACAGGTCGGCGGCGCCGGACCCGACCACGTCCCGGGCGGTCGCGGCGGCGGCGCGGGCGTGTGCCTCCGCCTCCTCCGCACGCATGAGCGCTTCCCGCCGGGTGACGAGGTCCCGCTGGATCTCGCGGTAGCGACCGGCGGCGGACAGCAACGCCTGCTGGGCGGCCTCGGCCAGGCCCGCCGGGTCGGTCGCCGCGCCGGCGGGCGCCGGCCGGGTGGGGGACAGGGCGCCGGCGAGGACGGGCAGCACGAGGGCCAGGGCGACGACGAGCACGCGGCGCGTCCGGCGCCGCCGGTCCCCGGCGGCGATCAGCCGCCGCCACACCGGAGGCCGGGCCGGGCGGCGGCGGCGGCGGCGGGAGGAACGCCGCGTGCGCGACGCCGGGCGGCGGGCCGTCGACCGGGAGGCGGAACCGCTCGTCCGCGAGCCGGCGGCCCGGCGCGCTCCGGCCGTCGCGGAGCCCCTGGCCGCCGCTCGGGCGGCGAGCAGCGCGCGGAGGGCCTGGGCTTCCTGCGGGGTCAGCGGCGGGCGCGGAGCGGTGCCGCGGGGCGGCGTGGTGCGGGACGGCGTGGCGCGGGACGGCGTGGCGCGGGAGGCGGCCCGCGAGGAGGTCCGGGCACCCCGGGGAGCGGGCGTGCGTGGTGCGGGCACTGCGGGTCCCCCGGCGGTCTCGTCCTACGCGGCCGGCTCACTGCGCTGCAGCGGCCTCGCCGTCGTATCGACGTCGACGGGGGGACCCCGGAGGGGCGGGGGAGGAGCGCTCACCCCTCCGGGTGAGGGTGGTTCCGGGATGTCGCCCGATCGGTGGACCGGTCGGGCGGTGCGGTCCACCGCGGCGGCGCGGGCGCCCACCAGGCGCCGTGCTGCTCGACCAGGGGCAGCCGGTGCTCGGCGCCGTCCTCGGTGCGGACGACGAGCGAGACCTCGGTGATCCGCCGGGAGGCGGCGTCGGTGCACTCGTCGGAGCCGTCGGGGAGGAGGCGTCCGGTCGCCAGCGGCAGCGGCGGCAGGACGATGACCTCCTCCCCGGACGGCTCGGACACGCGTGGACCCGTCAGCGGTCGCCGAGCTCGACGAACGCGCGCTCGGTGGGACCGGTGTAGAGCTGCCGCGGGCGGCCGATCTTGGTCGACGGGTCGGCGATCATCTCGCGCCACTGCGCGATCCAGCCGGGCAGCCGGCCCAGCGCGAACAGCACGGTGAACATCCGGGTGGGGAAGCCCATCGCCCGGTAGATGAGGCCGGTGTAGAAGTCGACGTTCGGGTAGAGCTTGCGCTGCACGAAGTAGTCGTCCGACAGCGCGATCTCCTCGAGCTGGCGGGCCAGGTCCAGCAGCTCGTTGTCGCCGCCGAGCTTGTCGAGCACCGTGTCGGCGGTCTTCTTCACGATCGCCGCGCGCGGGTCGTAGTTCTTGTAGACCCGGTGGCCGAAGCCCATGAGCTTCACCCCGGGCTCCTTGTTCTTCACCCGGTCGACGAAGCGGCGGATGTCCCCGCCGTCGCGCTGGATCGACTCGAGCATCTCCAGCACCGACTGGTTCGCGCCGCCGTGCAGCGGCCCGAACAGCGCGTTGATGCCCGCCGACACCGAGGCGAAGAGGTTGGCGTGCGACGAGCCGACCAGCCGCACCGTCGACGTCGAGCAGTTCTGCTCGTGGTCGGCGTGCAGCACGAACAGCATGTCCAGCGCCGCGGCCAGCTCCGGGTCGACCTCGTAGGGCTCGGCCGGGAAGCCGAAGGTCATCCGGAGGAAGTTCTCGACCAGGCCCAGGGAGTTGTCCGGGTAGAGGAACGGCTGGCCGACCGACTTCTTGTAGGCGTAGGCGGCGATCGTCGGCAGCTTGGCCAGCAGCCGCAGCGTGCTGATCTCCACCTGCTGCTCGTCGAAGGGGTCCAGCGAGTCCTGGTAGAAGGTCGACAGCGCGCTGACCGCCGAGGAGAGCACCGGCATCGGGTGCGCGTCGAGCGGGAACCCCTTGAAGAACTGCTTGAGGTCCTCGTGCAGCAGCGTGTGCCGCCGGATGCTCGAGTCGAAGGCGGCCAGCTGGTCGGCGGTGGGCAGCTCGCCGTAGATCAGCAGGTAGCTGACCTCGACGAAGCTGGCCTTGCCGGCGAGCTGGTCGATGGGGTAGCCGCGGTAGCGCAGGATGCCCGCGTCGCCGTCGATGTAGGTGATCTCCGACGTGCACGACGCCGTGTTCACGAAGCCGATGTCGAGGGCGACGCGGCCGGTCGTGGCCAGCAGCTTGCTCGTGTCGAAGCCGTCAGCGCCCTCGGTGGAGGGGATGACGGGCAGGGGCAGTTCTCCACCGGGGTAACGCAGGGCGACGTCGGGAGTGGCTACGTCACCGGCGCTCGAGGTCTCGGTCATCGACCAGGACGCTACTCACTCGGTGCGGGCGCGCACCACGGCACGGCCGGGAGGACCTCAATCCGGGATGCTGTCGTCGAGCTCCGCGGCCAGCCGGCCGAGGACGGCCGGGCCGTGCGCGCGGTCGCTCAGCGGCACCCCGCGGCCGGGAGGGAGCGCTCCCTCGAGCTCGGCCAGGGCCACGGTGCACAGGTACGCGGCCTCCAGCCCGGCCACCATCCCCGGCCCCGGCGGCATCGCCGCATAGTGGTCCGCCGCGATGCGCAGCGCGGTCGCGTAGGCCCGGCGCTGCTGCGCCGGATCGGCCAGGAACCCGGCCCGCCGGCCCCAGTCGACCAGGCGCGGCCAGTCCAGGGCGCCCCGGATCCGGCGGACGTCGTCCCGGGACCGCTGGTCGCCGTGCATGCGGAAGGAGCTGAGGCTGCGGGGGGTGTAGAAGGCCGGCCCCTGGGCGAGCAGCGACAGCGACAGCGCCAGGTCGCCCAGGACCGCGAGCCGGCGCCCGTCCACCTGCCACAGCGCCGCCGGGTCGACGGCCGTGCGCCGGAAGAGGATGGTGGTCAGCTCGCCGATGACGTTGGTGCAGTTCTGCAGGACGCCGTCCACCAGCTCGTGGCCGTCCAGGGGCCCCGGCCGGTCGGCCAGCGGCGCCAGCTCCCCGCCGGGCAGGGTCCGGCCGTCCTCGCCGACGATGGAGCGCCGGGAGAACGCGAGCACCGCGCCGTCCGTCGCCTCCAGGCCGCGGACCAGGTCCCGGACGCAGTCGCGCATGAGCAGGTCGTCGTGCAGCAGGTACTTCACGTACTCGCCCCGCGCCTCCTCGAGCAGGCGCACGGGGTTGTCGTAGGCGCCGACGTTCGTCTCGTGCCGGATCACCCGCACGCGGGGGTCGCCGGCCGCCACGGCGGCGAGGACCTCGGGGGTGGAATCGGTCGATGCGTCGTCGCCGACGAGGACCTCGATCTCCCGGTGCGACTGCTCCAGCGCCGAGCGCAGTGCCTTCTTGAGGAACCGCTCGCCGTTGTAGGTCGGGACCAGGATGCTCACGAGGGGGGCGCTCACGGCCGGAACCTCCGGATGGTGTCGATGACGTGCTCCTGCCCGGCCCGGCTCAGGTGCGGACCCATCGGCAGGCTGAGCACCTCGGCGGCGAGCCGGTCGGCGACCGGCAGGTGCGCCGCGGCCGCCGGCGTGCCCGCGAAGGCGCGCTGGCGGTGCGGGGGCCGTGGGTAGTGGACGCCCGTCTCGACGCCGTGCGCGGTGAGGTGCTCGCGGAGGGCGTCGCGGTGCGGGGTGCGCACGACGTACAGGTGCCACGCCGGCTCGGCACCCGGTGCCGGAGCGGGCAGGGTGAGCTCCACCGGCAGGTCCGCGAGGCCCTCGGCGTAGCCGCGCGCGACCATGGCGCGCCGGGCGGTGAACCGGGCCAGGTGGCGCAGCTTGACCGAGAGCATCGCCGCCTGCACCTCGTCCAGCCGGCTGTTCCAGCCGATCTCGTCGTGGACGTACTTCTCCGCCGAGCCGTAGTTGCGCAATGACCGCAGCCGGTCGGCCACGGAGGCGTCGGAGGTGGTGACGGCGCCGCCGTCGCCGAGCGCACCCAGGTTCTTCCCGGGGTAGAAGCTCCAGGCGGTCGCATGCCCCAGGGCGCCGACCGGCCGGCCGTGCAGCCGGGCACCGTGGGCCTGGGCGGCGTCGTCGAGGACCGCCAGGTCGTGCCGCCGCGCCAGCGCCGTCAGCGGGGCGAGGTCGACCGGGTGGCCGTACAGGTGCACCGGCACCAGGGCGCGGGTGCGCGGGCCGACCGCCGCGGCCACCGTGCCGGCGTCCCACAGGCCGGTGGAGGGGCACACGTCGACCGGCACCGGCACCGCTCCCACGTGCACGACCGCCAGCCAGGTCGCGACGAACGTGTGCGAGGGGACCAGCACCTCGTCGCCGGGGCGCACGCCCAGCGCCCGCAGGCCGAGGGAGAGCGCGTCCAGGCCGCTGCCCACGCCGACCGCGGCGCCGGCACCGACGGCGGCGGCCCACTCCTGCTCGAAGGCGGCCAGCGCCGGGCCCATGAGCACCCGGTCGCTGCGCAGCACGCCGACGGCTGCGGCCTCCAGCTCGTCCCGCAGCTCCTCGTGCAGCGCGCGCAGGTCGAGGAACGGCACGCCGGTGGTGACGGCGGGCGCCGTCACCCCGCGACCGTCCCCTCGGCGTCGGCGAGCACGCGGGCGGCGACGAAGTCGGCGTAGTCGCGGTAGTAGTCGTCCTCGGCGTAGCGCTGCGAGGCCAGCACCAGGCAGACGCTGCCGGTGGAGAAGTTCCCGAGCTCGCGCCAGGTCAGCCGGGGCAGGAACAGCCCGTAGTAGGACCGGTTCAGGTGGAAGCGCGCGGTCTCGGTGCCGTCGTCGACGAGGACGTCGAAGCTGCCGGCGGCCGCGATGATCAGCTGCTCCAGCTCCCGGTGGGCGTGCCCCCCGCGGGACTCACCACCGGGGACGTCGTAGAGGTAGTAGACCCGCGCGACGTCGAAGGGGACCTGGTCCCCGCCCTCGATGAAGGTGAGGTTCCCGCGCGGGTCGGTGACGCGCGGGAGGTCGACCAGGTGGCAACCCGCGGTGCCCTGCGGCGGGTTGGTGTTCCAGTCGGTGGCCCGACGGCCGGGGGCCTGCGAGCGTCGGTCGGTGAGGGTCACGGTGGATTCCATCGGCAGGCGCGACGATGGACGGGACCACCAGGGGCGGAGGAGCCGGGGGATGACGGAGTGATGGTGCAGTGAGCCCGGAGCGACTGCTGGGGGGCGGGCTGCTCTTCTGCGATCCGCGCTTCCACGATCTCAACGCGGTGCCGGCGGACCGCCGGTGGCGGTACGAGCACCGCCGAGAGGGCCGGCTGGTCGGCGTCGTCGAGGGTGTGGTCAACGACGGCGTCCTGCTCTCGGGCCACAGCGCCCCCTTCGGCGGGCCCGACCTGGTGCGCGCGGACCCGCCGATCGAGGACCTGCTCGAGCTGGTCGGCGGCGCGCTGGAGGCGGCGCGCGCCGACGGCCTGTCCGGCGTCCGGGTGCGGTCGCGGCCGCCGGTCTACTCGCCGGCCGAGCCGGTGCTGGAGTACGTGCTGCTGAACTCCGGCTTCACCGTCGAGCACTGCGACGTCAACCAGCACGTGGACCTGGCGCCGCTGCACGCCGGGGTCGACCCGCTGTCGCTGTTCAAGCGCAAGCGCCCCTACGTCCGCACCGCGTTGGCCGGACCGCACGAGCTGGTCGAGGTCAGCGGCGGCGAGGACCTCACCACGCTGCACCGGATCCTCGACGCCAACCGGGCCGCGCACGGCCGCCCGCCGGGGCTGCCGCGCGACTACCTCGAGCGGGTGCGGGCGGCCTTCCCCGACCGGGTGTGGCTGCTCCTGCTCCGGGTGGACGGCCAGGCGGTCGCCGCCGCGGTCGTCTACCGGGTGCTGGACGACGTCGACCTCCTGGTGGCGTGGGGCGACGCCGGGCACGAGCTGGAGCGCTCACCCATGGACCTGCTCGCCCACCTGCTGGTGAAGCGGTCGCTGCAGGGCGGGGTGCGGCTGTTCGACCTCGGACCCTCCAGCGAGAAGGACGGCACGCCGAACACCGGGCTGGTCAACTTCAAGCGCAGCGTCGGTGCTGCCGCGGGTACCCGGAAGGTGTTGCTAGCGTCGTTCCGTGAGCGGGGGAACAGCTCCGAGGTCGTTCCCGGATCCGGCCACGGGAGTGGCTCCGGTGCGTGACCTGGACGACTACGGGACCCGGTACCGCCACCTGCCGTTCGAGCCGCTGCAGGCCGCCTACCGCCGCCGCCGGGTGCTCGACCGGGTCGCGGCCCACCGCCCCGGCCGCCTGCTCGAGGTCGGGTGCGCCGAGGCCCCGCTGTTCCTGGACCTGCCGGGGCAGGAGATGGTCGTGGTGGAGCCGACGCCGGTGTTCGCCGACGGCGCGCGCCGGCAGGCGGCCGGCCGGCCGGAGGTGACGGTGGTCGAGGCGTTGCTCGAGGACGCCTCCGAGGACGCTCTCGGCGGGCCGTTCGACATGGTGGTCGTCAGCGGTCTGCTGCACGAGGTGCCCGACCCGGACCGGTTGCTGCGCACGGTGCGGCGCACCTGCCGGCCCGGTGGGGTGGTGCACGTCAACGTGCCCAGCGCCGGCTCGTTGCACCGCCTGCTGGCCGTGGCGATGGGTCTGATCCCGGCCGCGGACGCTCGGTCGGACAACCAGCGGCTGCTCCAGCAGCGGACCGTGTACGACGTCGCGACGCTGGAGCGGGAGCTCGCCGAGGCGGGGCTGCGCGTCGTCGCCCGCGGCAGCATCCTGGTCAAGCCGTTCAGCCACGCGCAGATGCAGCAGCTGGTCGACTCCGGCTTCCTCACCGGGGAACTGCTCGACGGGCTGGACCGGCTGACCGGTCTGCTGCCCGACCTCGGGTCGGAGATCTGGGTGGACGCGGAGCCCGCGGATGGCTGACGCCCTCGTCGTCGGCAACAACCTCGCCGCGCTGGTCGCGGCGGCCGAGCTCGGGACCGCCGGTCGCGACGTCGTCCTGGTCACCGACGGGCGCCCGCCGGGCGGCCACTTCCGCGGCCTGCGCATCGCCGGCACCGACTTCGACATCGGGATGGTGACCCTGGAGCGGTTCCCCGCCGGTGGGACCGCCGGCGAGCCCGACCTCGCCGGCTACGACCCCGACCGCCGCTACGACTGGACGCGGTTCGCCGGGGCCGTCGACCGCTGGCAGCTCGCCCACGCCGACCTGCGCCGAGCCGCCACGCCGGAGGTGCTCGTCGAGGGCCGGCGCTGGCCCGACCACCTGATGAGCGACCGCCTCGACGTGCTCGCCGAGCTGGGCACCCCGCCCCCGGCGGTGCTGCCGCGGGCCGAGCCGGTGCACGCCGCGCACAAGACGACCGGCCCCGCCTACGAGACGCTGACCTACGCCGCCGCGGCCGAGGCCAACCACGGGCGGGCCCTGCAGGAGCGGCTGGTCATTCCGTTCGCCGCCAAGGTCCTCGGTCCGGGCCTGGACGACCTGCTGGCCCGCTACCACCGGGCGGCCTGGCTGCCGCTGTACTGGCCGGAGACGGTGACCGCGGCCTGCGCGGGGGAGCCCACCGCGGTCGCCGAGCACCCGTTCTGGACGACGTCCTCGGGCTTCGTCGGGGACCTGGTGCGCGAGCTGGAGCGGCGGATCGCCGAGCTGCCCACCGTGACCGTCGACCCGTCGGCGGTCGTGTCGCTGTCGCGGGCCGAGGGGGGCTGGGAGGTGCGCACCGAGTCCGGCGGCCGCACCGTGCACCCGCGGCCGGTGCTCGGGATCGCGGCCGAGCGGGCCGCGGCCCTGCTCGGCCTGCCGCCCGTCGGGCGGACGCCGGGCGCACCGGTGACCGTCCTGTTCGGCACCGTCCGGGCGGCGGCGGTGCACAGGCCCGCGGCGTGCCTGCTCGTCGCCGACCCCGGCCTGGTGGCCTACCGGGTCACCGACCAGGACCTGATGGCCGGCCGGGACGCCGAGTGGCGGCGGGTGACCGTCGAGGCCGGGCACGCGGCCGACGCGGCCGGTCGGGACGGGGACGTCGCCGGCCCGCTCGTGGACGAGCTGTGCGGCCTGCTCGGGATCGACCCCCACCGCGGCGGCAGCGGCGGCCACCCCGACGTGCGGGTGCTGCGGACCCTGCGGGCGCCGGGCGCGCTCGGCATCCCGACGGCGGCCTCGGTCGCCGCGGCCCGGCAGGACCGGCACGCGCTGCTCGAGGCGTGCCCCGGAGCGGTGCTGACCGGGGCGCTGCTGGGCCCGGGGCTCAACTCGCTCGGGGACCAGGTGGTGCAGGGCCTCGCCGCCGCCGCGCGACTGGGCTGACCGGGTCCCCGGGGGGGGCTGTGCCGCGGACCCCGGGCGAGCGGCCCGCGCGGGAGTCGTAGTGCTGATG
>NZ_JBJNRJ010000056.1:22474-35350 GCF_046233715.1 Trujillonella humicola
GGCCCGCCCCCCCCACCCCCCCCCCCCCCGCGCGCCCCCGGGCCCCCCCCCCCCCCCCCCCCCCGCCCCCCCGGGGACCGGCTCACGGGTGGGTCATCGAGAGGACGTCGAGGGCCTCGTCGAGTTGCGCCTCGGTGAGCTTGCCCTGGTCGACGTAGCCGCGCTCGAGCACGACCTGGCGGATCGTCTTCTGCTCCTTGAGCGACTGCTTGGCCACGACCGCGGCCTCCTCGTAGCCGATGTACTTGTTCAGCGGCGTGACGATGGAGGGGGAGGACTCGGCGTACTCCCGGCAGCGGTCGACGTTGGCGGTGATGCCGTCGACGCAGCGGTCGGCCAGCACCCGGCTGACGTTGGTCAGCAACCGGACGGACTCCAGCACGTTGCGGGCCATGAGCGGCAGCGTCACGTTGAGCTCGAAGACGCCGGTGGTGCCCGCGAAGGTGACCGCCGCGTCGTTGCCGATCACCTGCGCGGCGACCTGGATCGTGGCCTCCGGGATCACCGGGTTCACCTTGCCCGGCATGATCGAGCTGCCGGGCTGCAGGTCGGGCAGGTTGATCTCGGCCAGGCCGGTCCGCGGGCCCGAGCCCATCCAGCGCAGGTCGTTGGCGATCTTCACCAGGCCGACGGCGATGGTCTTGAGCTGGCCGGAGGCCTCGACCAGGCCGTCGCGCGAGCTCTGCGCCTCGAAGTGGTCGCGCGCCTCGGTCAGCGGCAGGTCCAGCTCGCCGGCGAGCGTCTCGATGATCCTCGCGGCGAACCCGGGCGGGGTGTTGATGCCGGTGCCGACGGCGGTGCCGCCCAGCGGGAGCTCGCCGATCCGGGGGAGCGAGGCGTGCAGGCGCTCGACGCCGTAGCGGACGGCGGCGGCGTACCCGCCGAACTCCTGGCCGAGGGTGACCGGCGTGGCGTCCATGAGGTGCGTGCGGCCGCTCTTGACCACCTGGGCGAACTCGTCGGCCTTGCGCGACAGCGACAGCTCCAGGTGCTGCAGCGCCGGGATCAGGTCGCGGACGATGGCGCTCGTCGCGGCCACGTGGATGGCCGAGGGGAACACGTCGTTGGACGACTGCGACGCGTTGACGTGGTCGTTGGGGTGCACCGGCCGGCCGAGGGCCTCGGTGGCCAGGGTCGCGATGACCTCGTTGGTGTTCATGTTGCTCGACGTCCCCGAGCCGGTCTGGAAGACGTCGATCGGGAAGTGCTCGTCGAACTCGCCCTGGGCCACGCGGGTGGCGGCCGCGCGGATCGCGCCGGCGATCTCCGCGTCGAGGACGCCGAGGTCGGCGTTGACGCCGGCGGCCGCGCCCTTGATGGCGGCGAGGGCGCCGATGAGGGCGCGCTCGATCGGGGTGCCGGAGATGGGGAAGTTCTCGACGGCGCGCTGGGTCTGGGCCCGCCACTTGGCCCAGGCCGGGACCCGCACCTCCCCCATGGAGTCGTGCTCGACGCGGTACTCCGCGCCGGCTGGGTCCGGACCGTCCTGTCGAGGGGCCACGCTGCGCTCCCGGTGGGGTGAGTGGGGTCGGTGCTCCGGGAGCGACCCTAGATGCCGCCCGCTGCCCCCTCCGGAGGGAGGCGTCCCCGCGTCGCACCCCGGGCCGGCTCCGCCGCACGTACCGTTCGCCGACCCACCGAGGCCGAGGAGTCCCGATGACCGAGCAGCACCCCCCGTACGGGACGACCCCCGCACCCGGTCCGCATCCCGCCGCGGGATGGCCGGCGCCGTCCGAGTGGACGCCGGCCCCGGCCCCGGCCCCGGTGCCCGCGTCCGGGGGCGGTCCCGCACCCGCGGCCGGCGGGTGGCGCCGGCGGCCCGTGCTGACCGCGCTGGCCGTCGCCGCGGTCGCCGTCCTCGGGACGGCGGCCGCGGCGGCCACCGCCACGGCGCTGGTGCTCTGGCGGGCCGACGACGTCGGCGAGCGGATCGGCGCCGGCGCCGGCGAGGCGCTCGGGCGGGCGCAGATCGAGGCCACCGAGCGGATGTACGAGCTGGACCAGGAGTACTTCTCCGAGGAGTCCTACGGGTGGAGCGCCTACGGGCCCGGTGAGGTGGAGCAGTTCCCGCCGGTCCCCCCGGGCGAGCTCGGCGCGGACCCGCAGCTGGACCGGTACGCCCAGGAGTGCTTCGACGGTGACCTGGACAGCTGCGACGACCTCTACGCCGAGTCGCCGCCGCTGTCGGCCTACGAGGAGTACGCCTCCACCTGCGGCGGGCGGGTCAAGACCTACTCCATGCCGCTGTGCACCGAGCTCGGATGACGCCGGCGCCAGCGACTCGCAAGTCGCGCGCAACCAGCGGGTCGCAGGGTGCACGTGGGTCGTACTCGTGACCCGTACGTGCTGGTCGTCGCCCGGGGTGCCACATAGCATCCCCACGCCACGGCCCGCCGTGTGTCGTCCCCAGCCGTCGCCCGAGAGGTCCGTGCACCATGTCGCAGCCGCCGTATCCGCCCCCGGGTGGTTCTGACCCGTCCGGTCAGCAGCCCGGCTCCCAGGGCTGGGGGCAGCAACCGGGGCAGGGTGGACAGCCCGACGAGCCCACCCGGCAGATCGGCCAGCCCGCACCGCCCACCTCGCAGTTCCAGCCCGGCCAGCCCGGTGGCGAGCGGGACCAGACCGCCCAGTTCGGCCAGCCGGAGTACGGGCAGCAGCCCCAGTACGGGCAGCCGCAGTACGGCCAGCCGGAGTACGGGCAGCAGCCGCAGTACGGCCAGCCGCAGTACGGCCAGCCGCAGTACGGCCAGCCGCAGTACGGGCAGCCGCAGTACGGCGGCCCCGGTGGTCCGGGTGGGCCCGTCCCGCCCGGCTACGGGCCCGGGGGCCCCGGCGGTCCCGGTGGCGGATCGTCGGGCAGCGGCAAGCTGATCGCGATCATCGTCGCGGTCGTGGTGGTCCTGGCCGGGGTCGGCGTGGGCCTGTTCTTCCTGCTCCGGGGCGACGGCGACGACAACACCGCCAGCCCGACCACCACGAGCCCGGCCACCACGACGTCGTCGCCGACCACCGGGACCGGCGACCCCACCACCTCGTCCCGCCCCACGACCACCGCCGGTGGCGGGTCGGGGGACGTCCCGGACGGCGTGCCGCCGCGCAACCTCGGCGACGACCCGACCGGTGAGTTCCAGCCCCTGGCCGACGCGTGCTACGCGGAGGACTGGGAGGCCTGCGACGAGCTGTGGATCTCCACCCCGATCGACTCGGCCTGGGAGGAGTACGCCGGCACCTGCGGTGGGCGTGTCGCCTACCAGTCGGGCACCTGCGTGAGCCGGCTCGGCGACGGCATGGACGCCGGCGAGGAGCCGTCGGTCCCGTCGAACCTGCCGGCCGGGTCCCCGCCCCCGACCGGGGCGCCCGAGCCCGACATCGACGAGGTGGCCGCCGGCTGCGGGCAGGGTCTGGTCGCGCTGTGCGACGTCCTGCGGATCCTCGAGGGTCAGCCCGGCTACGAGGCGTTCGTCGACTACGGGAAGACCTGCGGTGGGCGCAACCCCGCCACCGAGGAGTTCTGCACCGACATCTACGCCTGACCCGGCACTCCGACGGCCCCGCTCCCCGGTCCCCGGGGGGCGGGGCCGTCGCCGTCTACGGTCGGGGCGTGACCGACGACGCCGACCGGCCCCCTGTCGTCCGTGCCTCCGACGCCGACCGCGAGGCCGTGGTCGCCCGCCTGCAGGCCGCGCTCGCGGAGGGCCGCATCGACGTCGACGAGTTCGGCGAGCGCGCGGGCGCGGCCCACGCCGCGGTGACCACCGCCGAGCTGGCCGGGCTGGTCGCCGACCTGCCGGGCCCGCCGGTCGCCGCGCCGGTGGAGGTCGTCGGCGCGCGCGCTCCGGAACGGGTGACGTCCTTCTTCGGCGACGTCGTCCTCGCCGGGACGTCGGGGATCCCGCAGGCGGTCGCCACCGTCTTCGGCGACATCCGGCTGGACCTGCGCGGGCTGCGGACCACCGCCGACCGCGTCGACCTGCGCCTGGGGGCGGTGTTCGGCGACGTCGACGTGGTCGTCGACGAGGGCGTCGAGGCCGAGCTCAGCGGCTGGACCGTCTTCGGGGACAAGCGCACGCAGCTGGCCCCGATCCCGCGCGCGGCCGGCACCCCGCTCGTCGTGGTCAGCGCCCGGACGGTCTTCGGGGACCTGCGGTTGCGCAGCCTCGCCCCCGGCGAGCCGACCAGCCGCTGGCGCGCGCGGTGGGAGAACTGGCACCGGGGGCGATGACGTCGTCGTCCTCCCGGACGACACCGCGCGGCCAGGTGCCGTCCCCCGCCGGCGCCGAGCCCCACGGCCGGTCCCGGCGAGAACCCTGCGGGCCCGTCCCCGGATCCGGCAGGGGGTCGTGCGGCCTGCCTCTCCCTAGTCCCGCTCGGCCCGGTCGAAGGGGACGGCGGAGTAGGCGCGCAGCTTCTCCAGCGAGTGCAGGCTGTCGATCAGCCGGATGGTGCCCGAGCGCGAGCGCATCACCAGCGACTGCGTGGTGCAGCCGCCGGCCCGGTACTGGACGCCGCGCAGCAGCTCGCCGTCGGTCACGCCGGTCGCCACGAAGAAGACGTCGCCGGCGACGAGGTCGTCGATGGACAGCACCCGGTCGAGGTCGTGCCCGGCGTCGATCGCCTTCTGCCGCTCGTCGTCGTCCTTGGGCCACAGCCGGCCCTGCAGCGCGCCGCCCATGCACTTCAGGGCGCACGCGGCGATGATCCCCTCGGGCGTGCCGCCGATGCCGAGGAGCACGTCGACGCCGGTCCCCTCGCGGGCCGCGGCGATGGCGCCGGCGACGTCGCCGTCGCTGATGAACTTGATCCGGGCGCCGGCCTCGCGGACCTCCTGCACCAGCTGCTCGTGGCGCGGCCGGTCGAGGATGCAGACGGTCACGTCGCCGACGGAGCTGTGCTTGGCCTTGGCCACCCGGCGGATGTTCTCGGCCACCGGGGCGGTGATGTCCACGACGTCGGCGGCGGCCGGGCCCACGGCGATCTTCTCCATGTAGAAGACGGCCGACGGGTCGTACATGGCGCCGCGGTCGGCCACGGCCATCACCGCGATCGCGTTGGGCATGCCCTTGGCCATGAGCGTCGTGCCGTCGACCGGGTCGACCGCGACGTCGGTCTCCGGGCCGTACCCGTCGCCCACCTGCTCGCCGTTGTAGAGCATGGGCGCCTCGTCCTTCTCGCCCTCGCCGATGACGACGACGCCGCGCATGCTCACCGTGCCGATGAGCGCGCGCATCGCGTCGACCGCGGCGCCGTCCCCACCGTTCTTGTCCCCGCGGCCCACCCAGCGCCCGGCCGCCATGGCCCCGGCCTCGGTCACCCGGACCAGCTCCAGCGCCAGGTTCCGGTCGGGAGCGGGGCGGTCGGCGAGGAAGGTGCTCGCGCGGTTGGTCGGGCTCGGCCGGCCGTCGGGGAGCGGAAGGGACACGTGACCTCCTGGGTGAGGACCCTGTGCTCCGCCCGTCGCGGACTCGGGGCAGGGCCCGGGACGGGAGACGGTGCGGCGGTGGGCGCCGTCGGCGGCAGCAGGGCGGGGGAAGCTTGCTGCGATCCTAGGGGTATGACCGCGACCGGCCCCTCGGAGCAGCAGCCGCCCGGCCCCGCGGAGGAGCTGCCCCCGCCCTCCTCGGCGGTCGAGCGGGCCAACCGCCTGAGCGCGGCCAACATGTTGCGCTCCCTGGCGCCGCTGGTGCTGATCTGCCTGGCCGTGGTCGCGTGGCTGGCCTTCCTGCGGCAGGACGTCCGCAGCGATCCGGTGCGCGAGGTCGACCCCTCGGGCAGCATCCGCGCCGCCGCGGAGATCGCCGCGTTCCCGCTCGAGGCGCCGGCCGGCCTGCCCGAGGGCTGGCGCGCCACCGACACCGACTTCGAGGGTTCCGGGCCCGGCGAGCGGGTCACGTTCGGGATCGACTACTCGACCCCGTCCGGGGACTACGCGCTGTTCCTGACCAGCGACGACCCGCAGGCCGGGGCGGTCGACGCGGTGCTCGGCGGCGCCGGGGCCGACGGCACCGCCGACGTCGGCGGGCGCGAGTGGACCCGGTCGACCACCGAGCGAGGGGAGACGGCGCTGTCCCGCCGGGACGGCGACGTCGTCGTGCTCGTCACCGGGGACGCGAGCGACGAGGAGCTGGGGACCCTGGCGGCCTCGGTGCGACCGGTCGACTGAGAGAGCCGTCACTAGCACATCCGTTACGACTTGATGACGCTCCGGTGCGCCGCACCGTGTGACGTCTGTGACAGGCGGGACTCTCTTCGCCCCGGCCCCCGCAGTACGCACAGGGGCCACCGTCTCAGTGAGGAGACCGGCGTGAACGGATACGGCGTGTGCCGCGGCGGCGACCACCGTGCGCCCCAGTCCGGCGGGTCGTGCCCCTGCGGCATGGTCACGCGCATCCCGGCCCGGCGGCCGGCCCCCGCACCGCTCGGGGCGGACGTGCTCGCCCTGCTCGACAAGTGCCTGCGCGACGGGCCCGGGGTCCTCGACCCCCAGGCATCCGGCCTGCTGCGCGAGCGGGCCGCCCAGCTGCTGGCCGCGCTGGACGTGCCCGGGCTCGACGCGAGCGGGTTCGGCGTGGCCGGCGCCCGCGTGGAGGACGCGGCCGCCTGACTACTGCTGCTCGGCGGGGGTGGCGGCGGCGAGCCGCTCGCGGGCCCGGTCCAGCCAGTGCTGGCACAGCTCGGCGAGCTGCTCGCCCCGCTCCCACAGGGTCAGGGACTCCTCGAGCGTGAGCCCGCCCGCCTCCAGCTTCCGCACCACGTCGGCCAGCTCCTCGCGGGCCTGCTCGTAGGTGGTCGTCGGGGCCTCGGGTGTCGCGGGGCTCTGGGGCGGCGTGCTCACGGCTGACCATCCTGCCTGGCGACCCGGACGGGCAGCCGACCACCGGCCACCCGCACGGTGAGGCGCTCGTCGTCGCCCACCTCGGCCGGATCGCGGACGAGGGCGCCGTCGGCACGCTGCACCACGGCGTACCCGCGTTCCAGCGTCGCGGCGGGGGAGAGGGCGGCGACGCGAGCGCGGGCGTGCTCGAGGTCCCGCTCGGCGCTCTCGACGCGGTGGGTGAGCGTGCGCCGGGCGCGCCCGCGCAGCGCGGCCACGTCGTCGGCGCGGCCGTGCAGCATCCGCTCGGGAGCGGCCAGCACCGGCCGGCTGCGCACGCCCTCCAGCCACCGCTCCTGCTGCTCCAGGCGACCGGCCAGCACGACGCGGGCCCGCGACCGCAGCGCATCGACGAGCCGGCGCTGCTCGCCGATCTCGGGCACCACCCGGTGGGCGGCGTCGGTGGGCGTGGCGGCGCGGACGTCGGCGGCGTGGTCGACCAGCGTCGTGTCCGTCTCGTGGCCGACGGCGGTGACCACCGGCGTCCGGCAGGCGGCGATCGCGCGGACCAGCCCCTCGTCGGAGAAGGGCAGCAGGTCCTCCACCGATCCGCCCCCGCGGGCGATCACGATGACCTCCACGGCCGGGTCGCGGTCGAGCCGCTGCAGGCCCTCGATCACCGAGGCGGCGGCCATCGGACCCTGCACGAGGCTGTGCTGCACGGCGAAGCGGACGGCGGGCCAGCGGCGGCGCGCGGTGACCAGGACGTCTCGCTCGGCGGCGCTGTCCTTGCCGGTCACCAGGCCCACCACCGCCGGGGCGAAGGGCAGCGGGCGCTTGCGCGCGGTGTCGAAGAGCCCCTCGGCGGTGAGCAGCCGGCGGATGCGCTCGATGCGGGCCAGCAGCTCACCGAGGCCGACGGCGCGGATCTCCGTGGCGCGCAGCGAGAACGACCCGCGGGCGATGTAGTAGTCCGGCCGGGCCCGCACGACGACCCGCGCACCCTCGGTGAGCTCCAGCCCCGGCCGGTCGGCGACGTCGCGGGCGCAGGTCACCGGCACGGACAGGTCGGCGGCCGGGTCGCGCAGGGTCAGGAAGACGGTGGCCGCACCGCGGCGGGAGAGCTGCGCGACCTGCCCCTCGACCCACACCTCGCCGAGCCGGCCGATCCACTCGGCGACCTTGCGCGCCACCGTGCGGACCGGCCACGGCGCCTCGGGGGACGACGGGCTGGTCATGCCGAGGAGACTGCCACGTGCGTCCGGCGTCCCCCGGCCCCGTCCCGGGCACCACCCCGAGCGGGCGAGGGGTGGGGAGGGCGGGGCCCTTCGTGCACGCCGGTCCGACCGATCCCTGCGTGCGCCGCACCCCGGCCGCGGCGGGCGGGGACCCCGACCGCCGCGGTCACGGCGGAGCCGTCACATGCCGCGGGGCGCGAGCGGGCTGGCCTCGACGGCCTGCCGCTCCAGCTTCTCCAGCCGGTTGCGCAGCATGCTGACGAAGGGCTGGCGGTTGCGCGAGGACTCCTCGTAGGCCAGCAGGTCCGACACGGTCGACAGCTGGTAGCCGCGGAGCCGGCCGCGCAGCTGCGCGACGGTCCAGCCGTCGTAGCCCTCGATCGGGGCGCCGCCGGCGGCGTCGCTCCCGGCGTCCCCGGCGTCTTCCGCGGTGTCCCCGGCGGTACCGGTGGCCGCGCCGCCGGCGTCCAGGTCGGCGGTGCCCTGGGCCGCCCCCTCCGCCTCGGCCTCGGTGACCGGGGCGGCACCCGGCTCGGCCGGCTCCAGGTCGGCGAGGGTCTCCGGCGCGGCGATCGCCTCGTCGGTGACGGTGGCCTCGACGGTCTGCACCTCACCGTCGGGGGAGAGGACGTCGACCTCGGTCACCTCGACGCCGGTCGTGTCGTCCTCCGGGGCGGACCCGGCGCCGTCGGTCTCCAGCAGCGCGGACTCGAGGGCGTCCTCGGGGGTGAGGACGGCCTCGGCGTCGGCGAGGTCCCCGTCGCGGGCGGTCACCTGGTCGGTGATGTCCTGCAGCGTCTCGACGACCTCGTCGGGGTCGGGGACGGCGGCCAGCCCGGAGATCTCGTCGTCGACCAGGCCCGGGCCGGAGGTCACGGCGTCGGTCTCGTCGAGGGCTGCGGCGGTGTCCTCCACCGACAGCTCGTCGTCGTGGTCGGGCACCTGGGCCGCTGCGCGGTCGAACGCCGAGGCGCGCGCGGACGGACCCGCCGGGACCTCGACCTCGACGTCGTCGTCGTCGAAGGTGGCCAGGCCCGGCTCGTCCTCGCCGCGGATGCCGGTGAGCACCTCGTCGCCGCGCGCCACCAGGCCGGCCCACTGCTGCTGCACCTTGAGGGCGGTCTGCATCGCCAGGCCGACCAGCCGCACCGGCAGGCCCGGCAGCGTGCCGGGGATCTTGCGGGCCTCGTCCAGCACGGTGGCGGCGAGCCCGACGTAGGCGCGGACGGGCTGGGGGATCTCACGGGACATGTGTCCCAGGGTGCCGCAGCCCGGCGTGTCCGGCAGCCCGGCCCCGGCGGAAGTACCCGGTCGGGGCATGAGTTCCGTCACCGGACCCCCGGCCCACCTGCAGGACCACGGGTGGCCCCGGTGCAGGGACCCGCGCCGAGCTCGCGAGGCGTGGGGGGCAGCGGGGTCCTGTACCTACCATGAGGTCATGGCCGATCAGCGCGGACGCGTCCTGCTCGCAGACCCCCGGGGCTACTGCGCCGGCGTCGACCGCGCGGTCGTGGCCGTGGAGCGTGCGCTGGAGATCCACGGCGCCCCCGTCTACGTCCGCAAGCAGATCGTCCACAACAAGCACGTCGTCGCCACCCTCGAGCGGCGCGGGGCGGTCTTCGTCGACGAGACCGACGAGGTGCCCGAGGGCTCGGTCGTCGTGTTCAGCGCCCACGGGGTCTCCCCGGCCGTGCACGAGGAGGCCGCCCAGCGCTCGCTGCGCACGATCGACGCGACCTGCCCGCTGGTGACCAAGGTGCACGCGGAGGCCAAGCGCTTCGCCAAGGACGACTTCGACATCCTGCTGATCGGCCACCGCGGGCACGAGGAGGTCGAGGGCACCTCCGGCGAGGCCCCGGCCCACATCCAGCTGGTGGACGGCGCGGACGACGTCGCCAACGTGCAGGTGCGCGACCCCGAGAAGGTCGTGTGGCTGTCGCAGACCACGCTCTCGGTCGACGAGACGCTGGCGACGGTCGACGCCCTGCGCGATCGCTTCCCCACGCTGAAGTCCCCGCCCAGCGACGACATCTGCTACGCCACCCAGAACCGCCAGCAGGCCGTGAAGCTGATGGCGCCCGGCTGCGACCTGGTCCTCGTCGTCGGCTCGACGAACTCGTCGAACTCCGTCCGGCTCGTGGAGGTCGCCCTGGAGGCCGGCGCCCGTGACTCGCACCTGGTCGACTACGCCGCCGAGATCGACCCGGCCTGGCTCGAGGGCGTGACCACGGTCGGCGTGACCAGCGGTGCGTCCGTGCCGGAGGTGCTGGTCGACGAGGTGCTCGACTGGCTGGCCGAGCGGGGCTACGGCGACGTCGAGACGGTCAAGGCGGCCGAGGAGAGGCTCGTCTTCGCCCTGCCGCACGAGCTGCGGGTGCGCCGCACCGCCGAGTAGACGGAGGACCCTCTCGCCCCCACCGCTCGCGCGGGCCCGGCGAGGGGCTCAGCGGCGGGCGGCCCAGCGGACGAGCGCGAGCACCAGCGCGGTGCCGGTGGCGGCGGCCATGATCGGGAAGCCACCGCCGAGGACGAGCTTGGTCGCGACCGCGGTGCCCGCGGCGAGGACGGGGTTCCTGCCCTCGCCCACCGCGAAGGCCGGTGACGTGAGCACGTGGACCGCGGTGACGGCCAGCAGGACCAGGGGCGGGGCGACCACCATCGTGGTGAGGTCGCGTCGGCGGACCAGCAGCGTGGCCACCGCGGTGCTGGCCACCAGACCGACCAGGGTGATCATGCCCAGACCGGTCGTGCCGATGGCATCGACGTAGCCGGCGGCCAGCGTCACCAGCAGGACGCCGAGGACGGCGACGCTGCCGCGCAGCCGGCTGCCCCGCTCCGGGACGGCGGGCGCGGCCGCGCGACCCTCCCGGCCGGTGGCGCGGGCGCCGGGACGGCGGTCCTGCTCGCGAGCGTCGTCGACCGGCGGGCGGGCGCGGCGCCGGTCGGCATCGGGCGACAGGCCGGCCGAGGGGCGCGGGTAGCCGGGGGTGGCGCGGGCGGGCTCACCGGGGTGGCGCGGCCCGCCCGAGCGGTCGGCCGGCGGAACGGGCGGGCGGCCCTGCGCCGCCGGGCGCTGCGCCGGGGGGACCGGGCGCTGGGCGGCGGGTGCCGGACGCTGGGCAGCGGGTGCCGGACGCTGGACCGGGGCGGCCGGTCGCTGCCCGGGTCCGGCGGACCGGCCGTGCGAGGGCAGCGGCGGGAGCGGGGGCAGCGGCGGTCGAGCGGGACGCTCACCGGGGGCCGGCCGGCCGCTGCGGGGAGCGGCGGTGCCGCCGGCGGGCCGGTCGGCGCGTCCTCCGGCCTCCCGCCAGGTGTCGGCGGCATGCACCGAGGCCATGGCGCACCTCCGTCCCGTTCGCGGGGAGCCCGGGGAGGGGCTCCCGTGTCGAAGGCCCACGGTATCGAGCGCAGCTGTGCTCGGGGGGCAGGCGAGGCCCGACGCGCGCGGGCAACATGTGCCCAACCGACCGGCCCGCGACCACCACTGCCCGTGCCCGGCGAGGCGGGTGTGGCGGGGAGTGACGCGCGGGCCCGGAGGGGTGCCGCGTCGCCGGTCAGCGGCCGGTCGGTGCGGCCGGCGGCCGGTCAGCCTCCGGTGCCGTCCCGGCTCTCGGGCAGGCCGGCGGCGTCGTCCTGCGGGACGGGGGGACGCAGGGTCCGGACGGTCGCCTCGATCGGCTCGGGCGCCGGGACCTCGGTCTCGGCGATGCCCAGCTCGTCGAAGCGCCGGGCGGCGGTGAGCACCGAGCGCTCGTAGGAGCCGACCGTGTCGTTGTAGCGGGCCATCGCGGTGCCCAGCGCCGACCCCAGCCGGGTCAGGTGGCCCGACAGCGTGGTGAGCCGGGCGTGCAGCCGGCGGCCGACGTCGAGGACCTGGTCGGCGTCGCGGGCCAGCCGCTCCTGCCGCCAGGAGTAGGCGACGGTGCGCAGCAGCGCCAGCAGGGTGCTGGGTGTGGCCAGGACGACGTCCTTGCCGAAGCCGTACTCCAGCAGCCCGGGCTCGGCCTCCAGGGCGGTGGTGAGGAACCCGTCGGAGGGCACGAACAGGACGGTGAAGGGGGCGGCCGGCCGGAACGCGGTGGGGTACCGGCGGGCCGACAGCTGGTCGACGTGCGTGCGCAGCTGGCGGGCGTGGGCCGCGACCCGCTCCGCGCGCACCGCCTGGTCGGTGGCCTGCACCGCGTCGATGTAGCCGGTGAACGGCACCTTCGCGTCGACCACGACCTGCCGGCCGTCGGCGAGGGTGACCACGAGGTCGGGGCGGACCCCGGCACCGGCGTCGTTCGTGGCCGACGGCTGCTCGACGAAGTCGCAGTGCTCCAGCAGCCCGGCCACCTCGACCACGCGACGCAGCTGCACCTCGCCCCAGCGCCCGCGCACGTGCGGGGTGCGCAGCGCGGTGACCAGCGCCGCGGTCTCCTGGCGCAGCAGGGCCGAGGTCTGGCCGACCGTGCCCATCTGCTCGCGCAGCTCGCCGTGCGCGGTGGCCCGGTCCCGCTCGATGCCGGCCAGCAGCCGGTGCAGGTGGTCCAGCGACTCGTGCACCGGCTCGAGCCCGGCCTCGGCCGGCCGGCGCCGTGCGAGCAGTGCCACGACCCCGAGGGTGACCGCGGTGGCCAGTAGTGCGCCGATCAGCAGGCCGAGCAGGAGGGAGGCGGCGTCCACGTCCGGCAGGGTGCACCACCCCACCGACGAAACCGCCGAAGTGGCCACTTCGGCGGTTTCAGGGGATGCTCCTATGGATCGTCAAGCCGCCGGGGCGAGGTTCTTGGCAGGTTGGGCGGGGCGGAGGACGTAGTAGAGCTCGCGGGCGATCATGCGCTTGAG
>NZ_JBJNRJ010000057.1:0-33287 GCF_046233715.1 Trujillonella humicola
CCAGACGTTCCACCCCGCCATTCCCCCAGCTCAGCGGGCCATCCTCGATGCGCTACCGCAGGTGGAAGTCACGCACTAAGCAAATGATCAAAGTCGGGATGCCGTACCGACGACGGAGGTGGTAACTCCGCTCTCCACCGAGTCTCTCCTTGGACGCTCGGCCACGTGCGTTGTGACAGGGCTTGCAGTAGGAATTGAGTCCGCTACGTGTCGCCGAATTGCGTCCGAACGCCTCCACAGGGAGGACGCTGTCGCAGTCCGGACACCACTTGTGCCCCTCGGGCACCGGGACATCGTTGCGGTAGCGACGCTTCGGCAGGCCCTGCCTCCGTGTCTTGGCCGCTCGGTGCCGTCGCCGCGCGTGGGTCCGACAGTAGAAGGCGTAGCCGTCCTTTGAGTTCCGATTCCTCGTGAACTCACTTATCGGCTGTACGGTACCGCAATCGCGACAGAGCTTGAACTCCACCATTTTTCGGAATGCAATTCCGAAACCCTATTGACCCCCTTTTTGTACATACTGACGAACAAATTCTTCGCTGTTCTCCTCGAGCACCTCGTCGATCTCGTCGAGGATCGAGTCGATGTCCTCGGTGACTTCCTTGTGGCGCTCGGCGACCTCTGTGTCGACCGACGCCTCGACCTCCTCGGTCTCCTCGCGCGACCGCGTCGCCCGCTGCTGCCCGCCGCCGGTGTCCCTCGTGGCCATGCCGACCTCCCGTACCCGAGCCGAAGTACCTGCTGAGGAGAACGCTACTCGCCGGGAGTGACATCCGAGCGGTGCGCGCGATCAGCTCCCCGTGATGGTGTCGACCAGCTCCTGGGCGCTGGAGGTGGACTCGAACAGGGCGCCCACGTGGTCCCGCGTGCCCCGCAGCGGTTCCATGGTCGGGATCCGCACGAGGTTCTCCCGGCCCAGGTCGAACACGACCGAGTCCCAGGACGCCGCGGCGATCTGCGCGGGGTACCGCCGCAGGCACTCCCCCCGGAAGAACGCCCGGGTGTCCGTCGGCGGGGTCAGCATCGCCCGGGTCACCTCGTCGTCGGTCAGCAGCCGCTGCATCGAGCCGCGGGCGACCAGCCGGTGGTACAGGCCCTTCTCCGGCCGCACGTCGCTGTACTGCAGGTCGACCAGCTTCAGCCGCGAGTCGCCCCACGCCAGCCCGTCCCGCGACCGGTACCCCTCCAGCAGCCGCAGCTTGGCCGGCCAGTCCAGCCGGTCGGCCAGTCGCATCGGGTCGTCGGCCAGGGTCGCGAGCACCTCGCCCCACTGCCGCAGCACGTCGGCGGTCTGCTCGTCGCCGTCGCCGCGCTGGTCGACGAAGCGCTGCGCCTGCTCCAGGTAGGCCTCCTGCACCTCCAGCGCGGTCATCCGCTGGCCGGTGCGCAGCCGCACCTTGTACGTCAGCGACGGATCGTGGCTGATGGCCTGCAGCGCGGCCACCGGCTCCTCGATCGTGAGGTCCCGGGTGAGCGCCCGCGCCTCGATGAGCGCCAGCACGAGCGACGTCGTCCCCACCTTCAGGTAGGTCGACAGCTCGGCCAGGTTGGCGTCGCCGATGATCACGTGCAGCCGGCGGTACTCGTCGGGGTTCGCGTGCGGCTCGTCGCGGGTGTTGATGATCGGGCGCTTGAGCGTCGTCTCCAGGCCGACCTCGACCTCGAAGAAGTCGGCGCGCTGGGAGAGCTGGAAACCCTGCGTGCGCCCCTCGGTCCCGGTGCCCACCCGCCCCGAGCCCGCGACCACCTGACGGGTCACGAAGAACGGGATCAGGCCGCGGATGATGTCGACGAACGGCGTCCGGCGGTCCATCAGGTAGTTCTCGTGCGCGCCGTAGGAGGCGCCCTTGCCGTCGGTGTTGTTCTTGTACAGCTGGATCGGCTGGGTGCCCGGGACCCGGGCGGCCCGCCGGGCCGCCTCGGCCATGACCCGCTCCCCCGCCTTGTCCCACAGGACGACGTCGCGCGGGTTGGTCACCTCGGGCGTCGAGTACTCCGGGTGCGCGTGGTCGACGTAGAGCCGGGCGCCGTTGGTGAGGATGACGTTGGCCATCCCGGCGTCCTCGTCGAGGTCGTTGTGGTCCAGCGCCTGCGCCGGGGACAGGTCGAAGCCCCGGGCGTCGCGCAGCGGCGACTCCTCCTCGAAGTCCCACCGCGCGCGGCGCGGCGCGGGCGCCTCGGCCACCGACCAGGCGTTGACCACCTGGCTCGACAGCGTCGTCGGGTTCGCCGACGGCGACCCGGGCACCGAGATGCCGTACTCGACCTCGGTGCCCATGACCCGCCGCACGCTCATGGACCAACCCTAGGCCGCGCGGACGACGGCCCGGCGGACACGTCGGCGGACGCTCAGGGACGCACGCTGCCCGTGCTCTGCCCGCCACCCGCGGGCACGATCACGCAGCGCGCCTCGTCGCCGGACTCCCAGTCCTCCGCGGTGTCCACCCACACGTCGGCGGCGTAACCCAGCGGCAGCGGCCCGCCCAGGTACTCCTGCACCGCGCCGGCGCAGCTGGCCACCAGTCCCTGCCGGGTCGGCTCGTCGGGGTAGGGCGCGCCCTCGGGGACGTCGGCCAGCCGGAAGCCGGTCGGCTCGGCCTGGTGCGGCTCCGAGCAGGGGACGACGCCGTAGTCGGTGGGTGTGCCGGTGAAGCAGACCCGGTAGGCAGCGGGGTCCGGCCCGGTCAGCGCGCGGGCCAGGATCCCCGGGGCGGTCTCGGGGCGGGTGTAGCCGTAGAACACGTCGCAGCGCATCCAGCGCGCGCCGGCCGCCCACTGCTCCTCGTCGGGCAGGAAGACGGCGTAGTAGGCGTAGGGGTCCTCCGGCTCCTCCCCGCCCAGGTAGGCCACCACGTCGCCCAGGTCGCAGAACTCGTCGATCCGGGTGGCGAGGTCGCCGTCGTCGGTGAGGTCGTCCTCGGCCGGGCGCTCGTCGTCCGGGCCCAGCCCGGTCTCGCCGACCGCGGCCGTCTCGGCGTTGTGCTCACCGCCGCAGGGCACCGCGGCGGGCGGGTCCAGCGGCCGGTCCTCCTGGCCGTCCTCGAGCAGGTAGCAGGAGCCGACCAGCGGCGGCGCCGCCGGATCGGTGCTCCCCGGGCCGGCCACCGGCACCGTCGGCTTGGCCGCGCCGTAGTCGGCCGGCCGGGCATCGCCCTGGACCGTGCCCGTGCAGGCCGCGAGCGCCACCAGGCCACCCAGCGCGGCGAGGACCCGGGCCGGAACGGTGCGAACGGCGGCACCCATGTCGAGCGGGCTCCCTCCACCCGGACGCGTGGCGCCCGGCGCCGGCGCCACGGGGGCGCCGGCGCCGCACGCTACAGGTACTGGCCGGTGTTCGTGGCGGTGTCGATCGCGCGGCCGGACTCGTTGCCCTTGCCGCTGATGAGCGTGCGGATGTAGACGATCCGCTCGCCCTTCTTGCCCGAGATCCGCGCCCAGTCGTCGGGGTTGGTGGTGTTGGGCAGGTCCTCGTTCTCCTTGAACTCGTCGAGGCAGGCCTGCATGAGGTGGCCCACCCGGAGCCCGCCGGAGCCGGTCTCCAGCCGCTCCTTGATGGCCATCTTCTTGGCGCGGTCGACGATGTTCTGCAGCATCGCCCCGGAGTTGAAGTCCTTGAAGTACAGGACCTCCTTGTCGCCGTTGGCGTAGGTCACCTCGAGGAAGCGGTTCTCCTCGCTCTCGGTGTACATCCGCTCGACGGTGCGCTGGATCATCGCCGAGATGGTGGCCTCGCGGCTGCCGCCGTGCTCGGCCAGGTCGTCGGGGCTCAGCGGCAGCGTCGTCGTCAGGTACTTGCTGAAGATGTCGCGCGCGGCCTCGGCGTCGGGCCGCTCGATCTTGATCTTCACGTCGAGCCGGCCGGGCCGCAGGATCGCCGGGTCGATCATGTCCTCCCGGTTGGAGGCGCCGATGACGATGACGTTCTCCAGGCCCTCGACGCCGTCGATCTCGCTGAGCAGCTGCGGGACGATCGTGCTCTCCACGTCGGAGGACACCCCCGACCCGCGGGTGCGGAAGATCGAGTCCATCTCGTCGAAGAAGACGATGACCGGCGTGCCCTCGCTGGCCTTCTCCCGGGCCCGCTGGAAGACCAGCCGGATGTGCCGCTCGGTCTCGCCGACGTACTTGTTGAGCAGCTCCGGGCCCTTGATGTTGAGGAAGTAGGAGCGCCCCGAGTGGGCGCTCGCGTCCCCCTGCGCCGCCGCGACCTTCTTGGCCAGCGAGTTGGCCACGGCCTTGGCGATGAGCGTCTTCCCGCAGCCGGGCGGGCCGTAGAGCAGGATGCCCTTGGGCGGGCGGAGCTCGAACTCGCGGAACAGGTCGGCGTGCAGGAACGGCAGCTCGACGGCGTCGCGGATCTGCTCGATCTGCCGCGAGAGGCCGCCGATGTCGCCGTAGTCGATGTCGGGGACCTCTTCGAGGACCAGCTCCTCGACCTCGCTCTTGGGGATCTTCTCGTAGACGTACCCGGAGCGGTTCTCCAGCAGCAGCGAGTCTCCGCTGCGCAGCGCCGTGCCGGCCAGGGACTCGGCCAGGAAGACGACCCGCTCCTCGTCGGTGTGGCCGATGACCAGCGCCCGGCGGACCTCGCCCTCGACCGGCTCCAGCAGCTCCTTGAGCATGACGATGTCGCCGCCGCGCTCGAAGCCGCGTGCCTCGACGACGTTCATGGCCTCGTTGAGCATCAGCTCCTGGCCGTGCTGCAGACCCTCCACCTCGACCGAGGGGGACACCGACACGCGCAGCTTGCGGCCGCCGGTGAAGACGTCGACCGTGCCGTCCTCGTGCCGGGTGAGGAAGACGCCGTACCCGGACGGCGGCTGCCCGAGCCGCTCGACCTCCTCCTTGAGCGCGACCAGCTGCTCGCGCGCCTCGCGGAGGGTCCCGGCCAGCTTGTCGTTGCGCTCGGAGAGGAAGGCCGCGCGCCCCTCCGCCTCGGCGATCCGCTCCTCCAGCACGCGCACCGTGCGGGGGCTGTCGGCCACCTTCCGGCGCAGGAGGCCGATCTCCTCCTCCAGGTAGGAGATCTGGCTGAGCAGCGCCGTCACGTCACGTTCGCGCCGCGCCCGGAACTCGTCGGGACCACCACTCGCACCTGGGCCCATCACGCACCTCCGCACACCTCGGGGGAGCCAGGACGCAAATCTATACACGCGGGAGGTGACGGTGCTGCTGCCTCGCAGGACTGCCGCCGAGGTGATACCGCCCGCTCCGGGAGCCCGCGCGGGCCGTGCGCGGAGCCCTGCGCGGGGTGGCGGGCGAGGGGGTGGCGGGCGGGGCCTCAGAACTTCTGCGCGCGCCGCTGCCGGACCGGCGCCACGGTGCCGTCGGCCAGCCGGCGGCAGGTCACCAGGAACGCCGTGTGGGCGACCATCCGGTGCTCGGGGCGGACGGCGAGCCCGACGGCGTGCCAGGGACGCAGCAGCGACTCCCAGGCGTGCGGCTCGGTCCAGACGCCCTGCTCGCGCAGCGCCTCGACGTAGGTCGACAGCTGGGTCGCGGTCGCGACGTAGCCGACGAGCACCCCGCCCGGGCGCAGCGCCGCGGCGACGGTGGGCAGCACCGCCCACGGCTCCAGCATGTCGAGCACGACCCGGTCGACGACCTCCGCGGCGGGGTGGTCGGCGAGATCGCCCAGGCGCAGGTCCCAGGTGGCCGGGACCCCGCCGAAGAACGCGCCGACGTTGGCCCGGGCGACGTCGGCGAAGTCCTCGCGCCGCTCGTAGCTGGTCACCGCTCCCCCGCTGCCGACGGCGCGCAGCAGCGAGCAGGTGAGCGCCCCGGAGCCGGCGCCGGCCTCGAGCACCCGCATGCCGGGGCCCACGTCACCGAAGGCCACGATCTGGGCGGCGTCCTTGGGGTAGATCACCTGGGCGCCGCGCGGCATGGACAGCACGAAGTCGGCCAGCAGCGGCCGCAGCGCCAGGTAGCCGGTGTTCGCGGTCGAGTGCACCACCGACCCCTCGGGGGCGCCGATGAGGTCGTCGTGGGCGATCGCGCCGCGGTGGGTGTGGAAGAGCTTCCCGGGCTCCAGGACGACGGTGTGGTGGCGGCCCTTCGGGTCGGTCAGCTGCACCCGGTCGCCGACGGCGAAGGCGCCGGCCACCTGCTCCCGGGGCGGCGCGGCGGGCGGGGGCGGCTGTTCCTGCTCGGGGTCCACGGGCGACGAGGGTACGGAGCCCGGCGCAGGCCCCGGCGCGGTCGGTCCGGCGCAGGCCCCGGCGCGGTCGGTCCGGCGCAGGCCCCGGCGCGGTCGGTCCGGCGCAGGCCCCGGCGTGGTCGGTCCGGCGCAGGCCCCGGCGCGGCCGACCCGGCGCGGGGGCTCGGAACTGTCGGTGGGCCGACCTAGCCTCGGTGCCATGACGGTGCTCCACCCCGACCCGGTCTCCCCCGCCTCCGTCGAGGCGCCGGGCGCTGCTCCCGACCCCGCCGGCCCCGCGGCGCCCCGCCGGCCCTCGCTGTCGCCCAGCCGCGCGGCCGACTTCAAGACCTGCCCGTTGCTCTACCGCTTCCGCACCATCGACCGGCTGCCCGAGCGCAAGAGCCTCGCGGCGGTGCGCGGCACGCTCGTGCACGCCGTCCTGGAGAGGCTGTACGACCTGCCGGCCGCCGGGCGCACCCCGGAGGCGGCCCGGGAGCTGCTCGCCCCGGCGTGGGAGGAGCTGTCGGCCGACCCGGCGGTCACCGAGCTCTTCGAGGCCGGGGCCGACGGCGCGCCCGCCCCGTCGCTGGACCAGTGGCTGGCGTCGGCGGGCGAGCTGGTCGACGCCTACTTCACGCTGGAGGACCCGACCCGCATCCAGCCCGAGGGCCGCGAGCAGCTGGTGGAGGTCACGCTGCCCGACGGGCTGCTGCTGCGCGGGTTCGTCGACCGGCTCGACGTGGCGCGCAACGGCGCGCTGCGGGTCGTGGACTACAAGACCGGCTCCATGCCCCGCGAGGCGTTCGAGGCCAAGGCGCTGTTCCAGATGAAGTTCTACGCGCTGGTGCTCTGGCGCACCCGCGGCGTCGTCGCCAGCCAGCTCAAGCTCCTGTACCTCGGCGACGGGGACGCGCTGACCTACGCCCCCGACGAGGGCGAGCTGGTGCGCTTCGAGCGCACGCTGCAGGCCATCTGGAACGCGATCGAGCGTGCCGTGTCCACGCAGGACTTCCGGCCGAACCGGACCCGGCTGTGCGGCTGGTGCGACCACCAGGCGCTGTGTCCCTCCTTCGGCGGCACTCCCCCGCCGTTCCCGACCGAGGCCGCCGCCGCAGCCGGCTGGGCCACCCTGCCGCTGGTCGAGCGGGACTGACGGAGGTCCCGCCCCGAGGTGGCAGGCTCGCGCACCGTGGCCCTCGATCACGACCGGCTGATCCGCGTCCTCACCGAGCAGACCGGCCTGCTGCGCGACGTCGTCCGGGCGGCCGATCCGGCGGCGCCGGTGCCGAGCTGCCCGGGCTGGACGATCGGGGCGCTCGTCCGGCACCTGGCCGGCGGTCTGCGGTGGGCTGCGGAGATCGTGGCCACCCACGCGACCCGGCCGCCGGACGACCGGTCCTTCCGCGACGTCGACCGCGACACCGAGCAGTCCCCCGCCGAACTCGACGCCCAGCTCGCCGAGGGCTCGGCGGCGCTGGCCGCCGCCCTGCGGGACGCCGGCCCGGACGCGCCGCTGTGGACGCCGCTCGGACCGGGCACCGCCGCGTTCTTCGCCCGCCGCTTCGCCCACGAGGCCGCGGTGCACCGCGCCGATGCCACGCTGGCCGTCGGGCAGCCCTTCGCGCTGGAGCCCGAGGTGGCGGTCGACGCGCTGGACGAGTGGCTGGACCTCGCCTGCCTGCCCCGGATGCTGGACCTGTTCCCGGAGCGCCGCGCCCTGCTGGGTCCCGGTCGCACGGTGCACCTGCACGCCACCGACACCGCGGCCGAGCTCGATGCCGAGTGGGTGGTCGACCTGACCGGCGCCGTCCCCACCTGGCGCCGGGCGCACGAGAAGTCCGCCGTGGCCGTCCGCGGGCCGGTGACCGGGCTGGTCCTCCTCGTCTACGGCCGTCGCCCGGCCGACGGCGACGACCTGCAGGTGTTCGGCGACCGCGGGCTGCTCACCACCTGGCTGGCGGCCTCCCCGTTCGGCTGACGGCTGCCGAGCGGGGAGGCCCGGCCGCCCGATGCGGCAGGATCAGCGGCCATGACCGACCAGCCCCCGGACGCACCGCCCCCCGGAGACGTCCCCTTCGGCCTGCTCTGGGGCATCAAGCGGTCGTTCATCTCCTACGTCCGCCGCATGCCCGACGGCCAGGGGTCGATCCACGACGGCGCCGTCCCGCTGGGCGAGGACACCATCCTCTTCCCCCCGCTGCCGGGGAGCGTCGCGGGCAGCGCCGGCGCCGACCGCACCTGGGCGTTCACGGGCGACGTCCGGTTCCGCGGCCACGGGGGCATGCTGTTCGTCCGGGTCGCCGCACCGCTGGTGACCGTCCGCGGGGACACCGCCGAGCTGTCGATCGAGGACCCCTACGCCCGCGCCGAGGCCGAGCGCGTGCCGCTGGTGACGCTGCGCCTGGAACCCGGCCCGGCTCCGGAGGGCGCCGCCGTGTGGCTGGGCTCCGACGTCCGGCTGACCGAGGCGGGCTCGGTGCTGTTCAACGACGTCTACCAGCCGGGCGAGCCGTTCGAGCAGCTCAGCATCATCCTCCCGGCCTGACGCCGCGCGCTCACCGGCCGGCGGTCGCCCGTCCCGCCAGCAGGCCGGCCAGGTCGTCCGGGCCCAGCCCGGCCAGTGACTCCCGCAGCACCAGCCCCGGAGCGGGGTCGACCACCTGCATCGCCGGGACGCCGAGCACCGCGGCGCCCGAGGCCAGCCCCGCCGTCACCCCGACCACCGAGTCCTCGACGACGACGCAGCACCGCACGTCGACCCCGAGCGCGCCGGCGGCCTGCAGGTAGGGCGCGGGATCGGGCTTGCGGGCGGGCACCTCGTCGCCGCAGACGGTGACGTCGAACGGGACGCGGCCGAACGAGCGGGCCATGGACCCGAGCACGAGGTCGGTGAGCCGCCGCGGCGTCGTCGTGACCAGTGCGGTCGGCACGCCCACGGCGCGCACCGCGGCCAGCAGCTCCCGGGCCCCCGGACGCCACTGCACCCCGCCGGCCATCGCCCCGGCCACGGTGTCCTCCACCCACGTGGCGTCCGCGGTCATGGCCGCCTCGTCCGCCGGCAGGGCCAGGTCGGCGTACAGGACATCCAGCGCCGTCCGCATGCTGGTGCCCACCGTCGCCGCGCGGGCCGGCGCGCTGAGCACCCCGCCGCGGCGCCGGGCGAGGGCGAACAGCGCCTCGCCCCAGTGCTGCTCGGTCTCGACCAGCGTGCCGTCCATGTCGAACAGCACCGCAGCCGGCGACGGGTCCTGGTCGGACGGGGTGGGGTTCACCGGCGGGGCCGCGTACGCATCGCGTCCACGGTACGGGGGCGGCCGGACCGGGCTGTGGCACGGTGGCCGGCATGGCCGAGCGCGCGCTGTTCCTCCGCGAGGGCGACTCCTTCGTCGCCACCGAGCTCTCCCAGGGCGCCTGGGACCCCCGGCACGCCAACGGCGGGTCGACCCTCGCGCTGCTCGCGCACTGCCTCGACGACGTGCCGACGCTGGTGCCCATGACCCTGGGTCGGCTGACGGCCGACCTGATGCGCCCGCTGACCCTCGGCCGGCCGCTGTCGGTCACCCCTGTCGTCGTCCGGGAGGGCAGGAAGATCCAGCTCGTCGACCTCGAGCTGCGCGTCGACGGCGAGCTGTGCGCCCGCGCGTCGGCGCTGCGGCTGCGCGACGCCGACCTGGGCGGGCTGGACGGCCACCCGGTCGGCGCCCCGGTCCCCGCGTCGGCCCCGCTGGCGCCCCCGGAGGAGGCCGTGAGCCTGCGCGAGACCTCCCCCGCCCCGGCCGGCTTCCTCCAGGCCGTCGACATGCGCTACGCACCCACCGTCGACGGTGCGGGCCGCGGCGTCTGGGTGCGGCTCGAGGTGCCGGTCGTCGCCGGCGAGCCGGTCCGGCCCACGTCTCGCATGGCACTGGCCTTCGACTACGCGAACAACATCGGCGTCACCATGGACGCCGCCACGGCGACGACGATCAACCCCGACGTGAGCGCCCAGGTGCTGCGGCAGGCGACGGGCGAGTGGTTCGCGCTGACCGGCCGGACGCGGTTCACCCCCGCGCTGGGCCGGGGCGTCTCCAGCGCTGAGCTCAGCGACCTCGACGGGCTCGTCGCGGTCCTCACGGTCAGCCAGCTGGTCCAGCCCCGCGCACGCTGACGCCCGGCGCGCCGGATCCCGGTGACTGTGAGGTGGGTCACGTGGGACGCTCCGCGCATGACGGTCCGATACGTGACGGGGATCCACGTGGACACCGCGCCCGGCCGGGGCAGCGCCGGGCGCCCGGTCGTGCGGCGCACACCGCACGCGGTGCCGGTGGGGGACGACGGCGCCGCCCCTGCCCGCGCCTGCTGCGGCGCGGACGTCCAGGAGGTGCACGCCGAGGTGCCCTTCCCGCCGGGGCACACGCAGCAGTTCCAGGCCGCGGCCTGCCTGGAGTGCCAGGCCCGGGTCTGAAGCGCGGGTCCGAGGCACGGTCGGCGGTGACCCGCGCGAGCGGCGTCAGGGGGCCGGCTCGCGGAGGTGGTGCGCCAGCTCCGTGCGCGACCGGAGGCCGTGCTTGCGCAGCACCCGGCCCAGGTGGTGCTCGACCGTCCGGGGGCTGAGGAAGAGCGCGGCGGCCACCTCCCGGTTCGTCAGCCCCCGGGCCACCAGCAGCGCCACCCGGGTCTCCTGCGACGTCAGCGGCTCGCGCTCGCCGGCCGGCCGCCGGCGCGCGGTCTCCCCGGTGGCGGCCAGCTCGGCGTCCGCCCGCGCGGTCCAGGCGGCGAGGTCGTCGGCGGCGAACAGGCCGCGGGCCCGCCGCAGCTCCTCGCGGGCGGCCAGCCGCTGCCCCGCCCGGCGCAGCGCCGCGCCGCGCAGGAGCCGGGTCCGCGCCTCCTCGAAGGGCTCCGGCCAGGCGGCGTGCGCGGCCAGGGCATCGGCGAACGCCACGTCGGCCCGCGCCGGCTCGGCGACCAGGCCGGCGCAGCGGCCCACGAGCGCCCGCACCGCCGGGGGCCGCGGCGGCGGGTTGGCGGCTCCGTACCGGTCCGCAAGGTCCGCGGCCTCGGCGCCGCGGCGCAGGCCGACCAGGGCCTCGACGAGCAGCGGGGCGGCGGGCAGCCGGTCGCCGACGTGTCCGCTGTGCCCGCCCGGGCGCGCCACGACCGGCTCGAGGGTCGCCACCACGCGGGGAAGGTCGCCCGCCGACAGCGCGCAGGTGGCCTCGACGACCGCCAGGTGCTCGGCGACCGCGGCCGTCCCGGCCCGCTCGACCAGGCCCCGGGCCGCGGCGACGAGCCCGTCGGCCTCCTCGGCCCGTCCCCGCAGGGCGGCCTCCACGGCGAGGACCAGCCGGGCCAGCGCGAGCTCGGAGACGTGCCCCAGCGCCTCGCCGAGCTCGACGGACTCGCCGGCCGCGGCGTAGGCCTCGGTGTGGTCCCCCAGGAGGGCCCGCCCGGCGGCCACCAGCGCCAGCGCCGGCACGAGGACGCCGAGCGCGCCCCGCTCGCGGGCCGCCTGCAGGCGCCGGTCGAGGCCGACGAGGTCGCCCGAGCCGGCCACGTCCCCCATCCACCGGCCCGCGATGACGGCCAGGAGCAGGTGCCGGGGATCGGCGCGCAGCCCCGGGTCGCCCTCGAGCAGCGCCACCGCCCGGAGCATCTGCGCGCGTGCCGCGGGCGCGTCGCCGGCGAAGGACGCGGCGGCCGCGGCGAGGTAGGCGGCCAGCATGTCCTGCTCCGGGTCGGTGCGGTCGGCGGTCGCGGCGAGCTCGGCGGCGACCTCGCGCATGCCGGCCGCGTCGTCCCACCGGTAGCGCAGCAGGCCCAGCTGTGCCAGGGCCCGCGCCCGGACGCGGCCCCGGCCGCTCCGCGCGGCCTCGGCCTGCAGCTCGGTGGCCCGGGTCACCGAGCCGGCGAACTCCTCGAGGAGACCCAGCGCGTGCAGCGCAGTGGCCCGCGCGTCGCCGTCGGCACCCGGCGACCGGTCGAGCAGCCGGGCGGCGAGCGCTCTGGCCCGGTCGCCGTCCCCGGCCAGGCAGGCGTCCTCCACCGCCGCCGCGAGGTGGCGCGACGCCGCGGCCGGGTCGCCGGCCAGCCCGGCCGCCCGCTCCAGGAGCTCCGCGGCCGCGGCGTGACCGAGCCGGGCACGGCTGGCCGCCGCGGCGGCGGCGAGCTCCACGGCCAGGTCGTCGTCGTACCCGGTGACCGCCGCGGCGCGGTGGCGCAGCCGCTCCGGGGCCCCGGCCGGCAGCGCCTGCGCCAGCGCGGCGTGCGCCCGGCGGCGCGCGGCAGCGGAGGCCAGCTGCCAGGCGGCGGTCCGTACCAGCGGGTGCCGGAAGCGCAGCTCGCCGTCGACCCGGTGCACGATGCCGCGCTGGTCCAGCTCGTCCACGGCGACGGCGGGGTCCGTGCCGTCGGCCCGGAGGGCGTCGGCGACGGCGCGGTCGGCGCCCTCCGGGGCGGCGGCCAGCAGCAGGGCGGCGGACCGCGCGCCGGGACCCAGCCCGGCCAGGGCGTCCCGGTACCCGGCCAGCAGCTCCCCGCCGGCCGGCAGGCTCTCCGGTAGCGGCGCCGCCCCCACCCGCTGGGCCTGCGTCAGACCGGCGGCGGCCTCCACCAGGGCGAGGGGGTTGCCGCCGGTCGCCTCGGCCAGCCGGGCGGCCACCGCCGGCGACGTGCCCGGCACCAGCTCCCGGACGGCGCCGGCGGGCACGCCCGCGAGCGCGAGCCGGTCCAGCCCGTCGGCCTCGACGGGCAGCGCGGCGCCGGTGCGGGCGGTGAGGAGGAGGACCAGCCGGTCGGCGGAGGCGCGCCGGGCCGCGAAGAGCAGCGCCTGCGCCGACTCCCGGTCCACCCAGTGCAGGTCGTCGACGGTCACGAGGACGGGCCGGGTGTCGGCCGCGGCCGACAACACCGTCAGGGTGGCGACCCCGGTGAGGTAGCGGTCCGGTGGCCGCCCGCCCTCCGGTGCCCCCTCGCCGAGCACGGCCGCCAGCGTCGCGCGCAGCGGCGGGGCGAGGGTGCGCGCCAGCGGCTGCAGGGGCCGCAGCAGCGCGAGCAGGCCGGCGTGTTCGAGGCGGGCCTCGGACTCGACCCCGCGGACCGACAGCCGGCGAAAGTCCCCGGCGACGGCCGCGGCCGCGGTCAGCAGGGCCGTCTTGCCGATGCCGGCGTCCCCGGTCACGAGAAGGGCGCGGGCGGATCCGGCTCGCGCCGCCTCGAGCGCGGCGCGGATCCGGTCGAGCTCCGCAGCCCGGCCCGCCAGCACCGGTCCATGGTGGCCCGGACCGTCACTGGCGGGAATAGGGGCTTCCCCCGACGCGACGGGGACCGGCCGGGCCCGACGGTGACCGGCATGAGTGCCACGACGTCCCCCGCGGCCCGGTTCGGCCGGGCCCTGCTGCGCTCGATGGGCCGGTCCTTCGGTCTCCTCTACCCCCCGTTCTACCCGTGGGGGCTCCGCGTGCCCTACACCGACGGGTCCCCGGCGCCGGAGCGCACCGGGGCCCGGTCGGTGACCGGCCGGGCCCCGCGGTGAGCTCCATCGCCCTGCTGCGGCCCCCGATGCTGGTCTGCCACGGCCGGGAGTTCTCCCGGGCCGCCTGACCGCGCGGGTCACTCGTCGTCGGGCCGGTACCCCAGGTTCGGCGACAGCCACCGCTCGGCCTCGGCGAGCGTCCAGCCCTTGCGGCGGGCGTAGTCCTCGACCTGGTCGCGGCCGAGCCGGCCGAGGACGAAGTAGCGGGACTCGGGGTGGGCGAAGTACAGCCCGCTGACCGAGGCACCCGGCCACATGGCCATGCTCTCGGTGAGCGTGATGCCGGTGGCGGCCTCGACGTCGAGCAGGTCCCAGATGGCGAGCTTCTCGGTGTGCTCGGGGCAGG
The DNA here is from genome assembly GCF_046233715.1 of Trujillonella humicola. Classification (NCBI taxonomy): domain Bacteria; kingdom Bacillati; phylum Actinomycetota; class Actinomycetes; order Geodermatophilales; family Geodermatophilaceae; genus Trujillonella; species Trujillonella humicola. The sequence goes on from NZ_JBJNRJ010000057.1 coordinate 13,996, forward strand.
CCGGGTAGCCGGGGGCGGGCCGGATCCCCCGGTACTCCTCGGCGATCAGCGCCGCGCCGTCGAGGCGCTCGTCGGCGGCGTAGCCCCAGTACTCGCGGCGCACCCGCTCGTGCAGCCGCTCGGCGAAGGCCTCGGCCAGCCGGTCGGCCAGCGACTCGAGCAGGATCGCGCTGTAGTCGTCGTGGTCGGCCTTGAACGCCGTCACGCGTTCGGCCGAGCCCAGGCCGGCGGTCACCGCGAAGGCGCCGACGTAGTCGCGCAGCCCGGACTCCCTCGGCGCCACGAAGTCGGCCAGCGACCTGCGGGCGGCGCCGTCGCGCCCCTCCGTCTGCTGCCGCAGCTGGCGCAGCGTGGTCCGGACGGCGACGCGGGTCTCGTCGGTGTAGACCTCGATGTCCTCGCCGCCGACCCGGTTGGCCGGGAACAGCCCGAACACGCCGCTGGCGCGCAGCCACCGCTCCTGGACGATCCGGTCCAGCATCGCCTGCGCGTCGGCGTACAGCTTGCGGGCCGCCTCGCCGCTAGCCGGGTTGTGCAGGATGTCGGGGAACCGGCCGCGCAGCTCCCAGGCGGAGAAGAACGGCTGCCAGTCGATGTACTCGCGCAGCTCGTCCAGCGGGTAGTCCGCGAGCGTCCGCACGAACTGGGCCGCCCGGTGGGAGCCGCGGTCGCAGTCCGGGCCGGTGCAGACGTCGCGCGCCTGCTGCAGCAGCATCCGCGGCCGGGGCGGGCGGTAGCTCTCCCAGTCGAAGGCGGGCGCGGCGGCGCGCGCGGCCTCCAGCGGGAGGAGCTTGCGGGTGTCGGAGCGGGCGGCGTGGCGCTCGCGCAGCTGCTCGTACTCGGTCTCCACGCCGGCCAGCAGGGCCGGGCGCTGCTCGTCCGACAGCAGCCCGGCGACGACGGGCACCGAGCGCGAGGCGTCCTTCACCCACAGCACCGGCCCGTGGTAGGCCGGGGCGACCTTGACCGCGGTGTGCGCCCGGGACGTCGTCGCCCCACCGATGAGCAGCGGGATGTCGAAGCCCTGCCGCTCCATCTCGGCAGCGAGGTTCACCATCTCGTCCAGGGACGGCGTGATCAGCCCGGACAGCCCGATCACGTCGGCCCCCTCGGCCTTGGCGGCGTCCAGGATCTTCTGGCCCGGGACCATCACGCCCAGGTCGACGACGTCGTAGTTGTTGCACTGCAGGACGACGCCGACGATGTTCTTGCCGATGTCGTGGACGTCGCCCTTCACGGTGGCCATGACGACCGTGCCGTTGCTGCGCTCGGCGTCCCCGGGCTGCTTCTCCGCCTCGATGTAGGGGATGAGGTAGGCGACGGCCTTCTTCATGACCCGGGCGGACTTGACGACCTGCGGCAGGAACATCTTCCCGGCGCCGAACAGGTCGCCGACCACGTTCATGCCGCCCATCAGCGGCCCCTCGATGACCTCGATCGGCCGGCCGCCGCGGGCGGCGATCTCGGTGCGCAGCTCCTCGGTGTCGGCCTCGACGAACTCGTCGATGCCCTTCACCAGGGCGTGGGTGATCCGTTCCCCCACCGGCAGGGAGCGCCACTGCTCGGCCGCGGCCTCCACGGCCTCGCCGCTGCCGGCGAAGTCGCCGGCGATCTCGAGCAGCCGCTCGGTGGCGTCGGGCCGCCGGTTCAGGACGACGTCCTCGATCCGCTCGCGCAGCACCGCCGGCACCTCGTCGTAGACCTCCAGGGCCCCGGCGTTGACGATGCCCATGTCCATGCCGGCGCGGATGGCGTGGAAGAGGAAGACGGCGTGGATGGCCTCCCGGACGCGGTTGTTGCCGCGGAAGGAGAACGAGACGTTCGAGACCCCGCCGGAGACCAGCGCGCCAGGCAGGTTCGCCTTGATCCACCGGGTGGCCTCGATGAAGTCGACGCCGTAGGCGGCGTGCTCCTCGATGCCGGTGGCGACGGCGAAGACGTTCGGGTCGAAGATGACGTCCTCGGCCGGGAAGCCGACCCGCTCGACGAGGATGTCGTAGGCGCGCCGGCAGATCTCCCTGCGCCGCGCGAGGTCGTCGGCCTGTCCCTGCTCGTCGAAGGCCATGACCACGACGGCGGCGCCGTGCTTGCGGCACAGCCGGGCCTGGGCGACGAACTCGTCCTCGCCGTTCTTCAGCGAGATCGAGTTGACGATCGACTTGCCCTGCACGCACTTGAGGCCGGCCTCGATGACCTCCCACTTGGAGGAGTCGACCATCACCGGCACCCGGCAGATGTCGGGCTCGGCGGCGACCAGCTTGAGGAAGCGGTCCATGGCCGCGACCCCGTCGATCATCCCCTCGTCCATGTTGACGTCGATGACCTGCGCGCCCGCCTCGACCTGCTGCCGGGCGACGGCGAGCGCCGCGCCGTGGTCGCCGTCGCGGATCAGCCGGCGGAAGCGGGCCGAGCCGGTGATGTTGGTGCGCTCGCCGACGTTGACGAACAACGAGTCCCCGTCGACGGTCAGCGGCTCCAGACCCGACAGCCGCAGCGCGGGACGGCTCTCCGCCGGGGTGCGCGGCGCCGCCCCCTCCACCGCGGCGGCGACGGCGGCGATGTGTGCCGGCGTGGTCCCGCAGCAGCCACCCACGACGTTGACCAGCCCGGCGGCGGCGAACTCGGCCAGGGTCTCGGCGGTGTCGGCGGGGGCCTCGTCGTACTCGCCGAAGGCGTTGGGCAGGCCGGCGTTGGGGTAGCAGGAGACGAAGGTGTCGGCCAGCCGCGCCAGCTCGGCGAGGTAGGGCCGCATCTCCTGGGCGCCCAGCGCGCAGTTGAGGCCGACCGCGAGGGGCCGGGCGTGCCGGACCGAGTGCCAGAACGCCTCGGTGACCTGGCCGGACAGCGTCCGCCCCGACGCGTCGGTGATGGTGCCGGAGATCATCACCGGCCAGCGGCGGCCGCACTGCTCGAACAGCATCTCCAGGGCGAAGATCGCGGCCTTGGCGTTGAGCGTGTCGAAGATCGTCTCGACCAGCAGGATGTCGGCCCCGCCGTCGACCAGGCCCCGGGCCTGGGTCAGGTAGGCCTCGGCCAGCTCGTCGAAGGTGACGTTGCGGGCGCCGGGGTCGTTGACGTCCGGTGAGATCGAGGCGGTGCGGCTGGTCGGGCCCAGCGCGCCGGCCACGTAGCGCTTCCTGTCCGGGGTGCGGGCGGTGACCTCGTCGGCCGCGGCCCGTGCCAGCCGGGCCGAGGCCAGGTTGAGCTCGTAGGCGAGATCGGACATGTCGTAGTCGCGCAGCGAGACCGCGTTGGCGTTGAAGGTGTTCGTCTCGATCACGTCGGCGCCCGCGTCGAGGTACTCGCGGTGGATGCCGGCGATGATCTGCGGCGCGGTGAGGCTGAGCAGGTCGTTGTTGCCCTGCAGGTCGCTCGGCCAGTCGGCGAAGCGCTCCCCGCGGTAGCCGGCCTCGTCGGGGCGGTCCCGCTGGATCGCGGTGCCCATGGCGCCGTCGAGCACCAGGATGCGCTCGCGCAGCAGGACGGTCAGCTCCGCGGTGGCGTCCGGGCGCAGGTCCGGGGAATCGGGCACGACGACCATGGTCGCATCCCCGGCAACCGGGTCGGGCCGCTCGCGGCAACCGGGGACGGCGGCCCGGACCGACGTAGGCTTCCAGGGGTGATGGACCCGAAGTCCCCGTCCGAGGACCTGCCCGAGCTCACCGACCCCGTGGTGGTGGTGGCCTTCGAGGGCTGGAACGACGCCGGCGACGCGGCCACCGGGGCGCTGGAGCACCTCGAGCTCATCTGGGACGCCAGCCCGCTGGCCGCGCTCGACCCCGAGGACTACTACGACTTCCAGGTCAACCGGCCCACGGTCTCGCTCGTCGGTGGGGTGAGCCGGCGCATCGAGTGGCCCACCACCCGCGTGTCGGTCGCCCGCCCGCCCGGCTCCGATCGCGACGTCGTCCTCATCCGCGGCATCGAGCCCAACATGCGCTGGCGCAGCTTCTGCGACGAGCTGATCGAGCTCTGCCGGGAGCTCGACGTGCGGAACGTCGTCGCCCTGGGCGCGCTCCTGGCCGACACCCCGCACACCCGCCCGGTGCCGGTGACGGGGTCGGCCTACGACACCGAGTCCGCCGAGCGGTGGGGGCTGGAGACCTCCCGCTACGAGGGACCCACCGGCATCCTCGGCGTCTTCCAGGACGCCTGCGTGCAGGCCGGCCTGCCGGCGATCAGCTTCTGGGCGGCCGTCCCCCACTACGTCTCCCAGCCGCCCTCCCCGCGGGCGACCGTCGCCCTGCTCCAGCGGGTGGAGGAGGTCCTTGAGCTGACGGTGCCGCTCGGCGCGCTGCCGCAGCAGGCCGAGGAATGGGTCAAGACCGTCGACGAGATGGCCCAGGAGGACGACGAGGTCGTCGAGTACGTGCGCTCGCTGGAGGAGCGGGCCACCGAGGTCGACCTCTCCCAGGCCAACGGGGACTCGATCGCCCGGGAGTTCGAGCGCTACCTCCGCCGCCGCGGCTCCTCCCCCAACTAGCCCCCGGTCCCCTCGTCGAGATCTGCACACTCGTCGCCATCGGCGCCTGATGCCGACGAGTGTGCAGATCTCGTCGGTGGGGGCTGCACACTCGTCGCCATCGGCGCCTGATGCCGACGAGTGTGCAGATCTCGTCGGTGGGGGCTGCCAGGGTGGAGGTCATGCAGCCACGCCTGGACCTGCTCACCGTCGCCGTCCCCGACCTGGACGCCGCCCGCCGCTTCTACGTCGACGGGCTGGGCTGGACACCGGCCCTGGACGTGCCCGGCGAGGTGCTGTTCGTCCAGGTGAACGCCGGCCTGCTGCTCGCCCTGTTCGGTGCCGCCGATCTGGCCGCGGACATGGGGGTGCCGGCCGGGGACGTCGTCGTCGGCGGCGGGTTCACCCTGGCGCACAACGTCGGCAGCCCCGAGGAGGTCCGGCAGGTGGTGGCCGACGCCGAGGCGGCCGGAGCCCGCGTCGTGAAGCCGCCGCAGCAGGCCGCGTTCGGCGGCTTCCACGCCTACCTCACCGACCCCGGCGGCGTGCGGTGGGAGATCGCGCACAACCCGGGGCTGCGGGTCGACGCCGACGGCACCGTGCACATCGGCGTGGTGGAGGGCTGACGCGTGCCGTACTCGCAGGAGCTCGCCGCGCGGGTCCGCCGTGCGCTGGCCGGCCGCGACGACGTCGAGGAGAAGCGGATGGTCGGCGGCGGGCTGTCGTTCATGGTCGGCGGCCGGATGTGCTGCGGGGTCACCCGCGACGCGCTGATGGTGCGCGTGGGCGTCGACGCCGCCCCCGCGGCCCTCGCCGAACCGCACGTCGCACCGATGACGCTCGGCGGCAGGCAGCTGGACGGGTACGTCCTCGTCTCCCCGGAGGGCCACGCCGGGGACGACGCGCTCGGGAACTGGCTCGGGCGCGGGCTGGCCGGAGCCGGCAGGTCCTGACGCCGGCGCTCCCGGGGCCGCGGTCCTCCGGTCCGGTCCCTCAGTCGCGGTCGGCGCGCTCGCTGCTCACCCGGAAGCTCTCGGCCGCGGCGTCGGGGTCGCCCCGGCGCAGCCAGTCGCGCAGCGGCCGGCCCGCCAGGTCCAGCACGAGGGCCACCAGCAGGCACAGCAGCCCGGCGCCCGCGATCCCCAGGCCCACGCGGCTGCCCGTGGCGACCGCCGTCGTTCCCCCGACGGCGAGCAGCACGGCCGCGCACACGCTGAGACGCAGCTGCCACGCCGCCGACCGGCGGGCTCTCCCGGGGCGCACGGCCGGTCATCATGTCCCCCCGCAGCGGCTCGAGGGAAGACCCCGCCGCCCGACGCCGGGATCAGCGGACCGGCAGCAGCGGCCGCATCCGCGCGGTGGCGTCCCCGTCGAACAGCCGGTCGTGCGTGGTGAGGGCGAACCGGTCGGTCATCCCCGACACGTGGTCGACGACCTGGGTGGTGAGGTCAGCGGCGGCGTCGCGGTAGCTGGCCGGGATGAGCCGGGGATGGGCCAGGTGGTGGTCGACGAGCCGGCGGATCACGTCGACGGCCAGCTGCTTCTGCCCGGCTGCGGTCTCCGACGAGTACACCCGCTCGAACATGAAGGCGCGCAGCTCGTGCATCGCCTCCAACGGCTCGGCGGCCATCACCACCCGGCCGCCGTCGGCCAGCGACCCGGCGACGACGGCGTCGATCATCGCGCCGACCATCGCGCTGCCCGGCTCGCCGAAGACCGCCCGAGCCCGCGCCGGCAGGTCACCGGGGCGCAGCACCCCGGCGCGGACGGCGTCGAGCGCGTCGTGGGACAGGTAGCCGATCCGGTCGGCGTAGCGCACGCACTCGGCCTCGCGGGTGGCCGGCGGCGGACTGATCTTCCAGCTGTGCGCCCGGATGCCGTCGCGCACCTCCCAGGTCAGGTTGAGGTCCTCGAGCACCTCGACGATCCGCACCCCCTGCGCCGCGTGGTGCCAGCCGCCGGGCACGTAGGGCTCCAGGGCGTCCTCGCCGATGTGGCCGAACGGCGAGTGGCCCAGGTCGTGGCCCAGCGCGATCGCCTCGGCCAGGGTCTCGTTGAGCCCCAGCGCCCGGGCCAGGGCCCGCGCCACCTGGTCGACCTGCAGGGTGTGGGTGAGCCGGGTGACGAAGTGGTCGCCGTCGGGGTTGAGGAAGACCTGCGTCTTGTGCTTGAGCCGGCGAAACGCCTTGGCGTGCAGGATCCGGTCGCGGTCGCGCTCGAAGGCGGTGCGCAGGGCGTCCTCCGGCTCGTGGCGCGCCCGCCCCCGGCTGGCCGACGAACGGGCGGCGGAGGCCGCCAGGCGCTCCTCCTCCTGCTCGCGGGCGGCGCGGTCGGTGCTCCGGAAGCCGCCCATCAACCCTCCTGCAACGCCGCGCCCGGGTCCGGCGCCGTACCCGCCGCGCCCGGGTCCAGCGCCACCCCGAGCAGGGCGTCGACGGCGTCGCAGACGATGCCGGGCGCCCCCTCCTCCAGTGCCGGGTGGTCACCGGCGGTGAGGGTGCGCGCCGCCCAGTCGTCCACGACGGCGATCGCGCCGGGGCTGTCCAGGTCGTCGGCCAGCCGGTCGCGCAGCGCCGTGAGCACCGGCGCGGCCGCGGCACCGGCGGGCAGGGCGACGGCCCGCCGCCAGGTGGCCAGCCGCCGCTCGGCGTCGGCCAGCAGCTGCGGCGTCCACGCCCGGTCCGTGCGGTAGTGCCCCGACAGCAGTGCCAGCCGGATCGCCATCGGGTCGACGCCCTCGCCGCGCAGCTTGGAGACGAACACCAGGTTGCCGCGGCTCTTGCTCATCTTCTCGCCGTCCAGGCCGATCATCGCCGCGTGCACGTAGGCCCGCGCGAACGGCTTCGTGGCGGTCAGCGCCTCGGCGTGGACGGCGGAGTACTCGTGGTGCGGGAAGACCAGGTCGCTGCCGCCGCCCTGCACGTCGAAGGCCATGCCGATGGTCTCCAGCGCGATGGTGGCGCACTCGATGTGCCAGCCGGGCCGGCCGGCGGTGCCGCGGGGGCCGGGCCACGAGGGCTCACCGGGCCGCTGCCCGCGCCACAGCAGCGGATCCAGGCGGTTGCGCTTGCCGGCCCGGTCGGGGTCGCCACCGCGCTCGGCGAAGAAGCCCAGCATGGTCGCCTCGTCGTAGCGGGACTCGCCGCCGAAGCCGGGCGCCTGGGCGACGTCGTGGTAGACGTCACCGGTGCCGTCGTCGAGCGCGTAGGCCAGGCCCTCGTCCAGCAGGGACTCGATGTGCGCCACGATCCGCGGGATGGACTCGACCGCGCCGACGTAGTCGTCCGGGGGCAGGACGCGCAGCGCCGTCATGTCCTCGCGGAACAGCGCGGTCTCCCGCATGCCGAGGACGACCCAGTCCTCGCCGTCGCGGTCGGCGCGCTCCAGCAGCGGATCGTCGATGTCGGTGACGTTCTGCACGTAGTGGACGGCGTGCCCGGCGTCCCGCCACAGCCGGTTGACCAGGTCGAAGGCGAGGTAGGTGGCCGCGTGCCCGAGGTGCGTGGCGTCGTAAGGGGTGATCCCGCAGACGTACATGCGGGCCGTGCGGTCGGGGCCGGTGGCCACCACCTCGCCCCGCGCGGTGTCGTGCAGCCGGAGCGCGGGGCCGGTGCCGGGGAGGATCGGCAGGAGCGGGGCGGGCCAGGAGAGCACGTCGTCGAGAGTAGAGGCGGGCACCGACGTCACCGCCGGGTCGTCCCCCACCCGGGTCAGGCCTCCAGCAGTCGGGCGAGGCGCGCCAGCGCCATCCGCCAGCCCTCCTCGTTCTGCTCGGGCGGAACCCCGTCGGGCACGCCCTCGTGGACCGCGGTCAGCGCCGTACCGCCCGCGGCGTCGTGGAGGGTGATCGTCGTCGTCATGTCGCCGCGCAGCTCGGGGACGTCGGTCTCGAACTCGTCGACCTCCACCACCAGCTCACCGGGGACCAGCCGGGCGAAGCGGGCCCGGTAGGTGTCGGTGTGCCCGCCGCTCTTGCCGGGGACGGCGGGGTCGTCGTAGGTGAGCAAGACCCGGAACACCCCGTCGCCGAGCCGCTCGACGGCGCTGGTCATCCCCTCGGGGAACCGCCAGGCGGCGATCAGGTCGGGATCGGTGAGGGCGCGGTAGACCGCGTCCCGCGGCGCGGCCAGGTGCGCGGTGACGCGGGAGGTGCTCACGGCCAGGTGACGGCGTGCTCGTCGAAGACCTCGCCGGTCTGGACGCCGACGACGCAGAAGACCAGGCCGGCCGGGTCGGTCATCTGCCAGAACGACCCCATGTCCCGCAGCCGACGGGCGCCCAGCGCCTCCAGCCGGCTGACCTCGGCGGGGACGTCGTCGGTCTCCACGTCGACGTGCCAGCGCGGCGGCGTCCCCTCCCCCGTGCGCTGCACCTCGACGTGGAACCCGCCGGCGAAGGACCCCAGCGACGCCCAGTCCGCGTCACCGGCGTCGCCGGCAGCGGACCGCCCGGCAGCGGGCCGCCCGGTGGCGGCCGACCAGAAGTCCCGGCCCGCGACGTGGTGCTCCGGCGGCAGGTCGAGCAGCAGGATCGCCAGGCGGCTGCGATGCGGCATCTGCCCAACATAGGGACGCGGTCCGCCCCTGCGAGTGGTCGTGCCGCGTCGCGGAGCCCGGAGGGCTCCCGGCGCGGTGCGACGGACGTGCTCAGCGCAGGCCGGGACGGCACCTGGCCGCGGTGCGGTCCGGAGGACCGCGAAGTGCTCAGAACGGCGGCCAGGGGAGCGCCGGCCACTCCCCGCTGGGCTCCGGGTGCAGCTGCGTGCGCAGCAGCTCGGCGACGCGCTGCTGCGTGGCGCGCACCTCGCGGCGCGTGAGGTGCTCGTGCAGCCGCTCGCCGAGGTCGCCGCGCAGGTCGTCGGCCAGCCGCTCGAGGACCTCCAGCGCGGCCACGGGCAGCGGCCTGCCGGCCCAGCGCCACAGCAGGGTGCGCAGCTTGGGGTCCGGGGAGAAGCAGATGCCGTGGTCGACGCCGTACACGTGCCCGTCGGGCATCGGGATGATGTGCCCGCCCTTGCGGTCGGCGTTGTTGACGACGGCGTCGAACACCGCCATCCGCCGCAGCCCGGGGTGGTCGGTGCGCACGAAGGCGGCCAGGTCGACCGACTCGTCGCCGTCCACCCACAGCTGGACCATGCCCGGGCCGAACGGGCCCTCGCGCAGCACCGTCGGCGGGACGACGTCCCAGCCGGTGGCCTCGGAGACCAGCGCGGCGGAGACCTCGCGCCCGGCGAGGGTGCCGTCGGGGAAGTCCCACAGCGGCCGCTCGCCCGCCACCGGCTTGTAGACGCACTCGGCGGCCAGGTCGTCGCAGCGGATGGTGCCGAACAGCGTGACGTTGGAGGCGTCGAGCATCCGGCCCTCGACGTCGATCTCCCCGGCGACCAGCAGCCGCCGGGCCTCCTCGGTGCCGCCGGGCGCGCGCAGGTCCGGGTCGGCGCCGGCCGGCTGCTCGCTCATCGGGCGTCCCCCGGGCGTGGAGGTCGGCGCCGGCTCAGCGCCGGTAGCCGTTCTGCCGGGGGCAGACGTGCCCGGTCGGGTCCAGCGGCAGCGAGCACAGCGGGCAGGCGGGCCGGCCGGCGGCGACCACCCGCCGGGCGCGCGCCACGAACGCCCGCGCCGCGCCGGGACCGATGGTCACCCGCAGCGCGTCGGGCCCCTCGTCGCTGTCGGAGAGGATGGCGTCCTCGTCGATCGGCTCCTCGCCGGCGGCGACGGCCTCGACGACGACGGCCTGGGCGTCGGCGTCCCACGCCAGGCCCATCGCGGCGACGCGGAACTCCTCGTCGACCGGCGGCGTGAGCGGCTCCAGGTCGTCGACGTCGGCGTCGGGCGGGACGGCGGCCCCCGGTCGGGAGGCGACCTCGTCGAGCAGCTCGGCCATGCGGTCGGCCAGCACCTGCACCTGGCTCTTCTCCAGCGCGACGCTCACCACCCGCCCGGCGTCGTCGGAGGCCTGCAGGTAGAAGGTGCGGTCGCCGGGCTGGCCGACCGTCCCCGCGACGAACCGGGACGGGCGTTCGAAGAGGTGGACCTGGCGCGGCACGCTGCCAGGTTACGCGGGCCCGGTGACGAGCCGCCGCAGGTCAGACGGGAGCACCCGCCCCGCCGCCGACGACCGCGTCGGAGCCGGCCCTGCGGCGGCGCCGTCCCTTCCTGGGCGGCGGCGGGACCAGGGCGCCCACGTCGCCGCCGGTGTCGTTGAGCCGCAGGACGAACGGACGGGTCTCGGTGTAGCTGACGACCGAGATGGACGCCGGGTCGACGACGATCCGCTGGAACTGGTCCAGGTGCAGGCCGAGGGCGTCGGCGAGCACGGCCTTGATGACGTCGCCGTGCGAGCAGGCCAGCCAGACCGCGTCGGGGCCGAGCCGGGCGTTCCACTCGCGGACGGCGGCGACCGCGCGCGCCTGCGTCCCGGCCAGCCCCTCGCCCTCCGGCCCGGGGAAGACGGCGGCCGAGGGGTGGGCCTGGACCACCTTCCACAGCGGCTCCTTGACCAGCTCCTTGAGCGGGCGGCCGGTCCAGTCGCCGTAGCGGGCCTCGCCGAGCCGGTCGTCGGTCCGCAGCTCCAGGTCGCGGCCGGCGAGGACGGCCGCGGCGGTGGCCTGGCAGCGCTCCAGCGGGCTGCTGACCACCGCGGCGAGCGGCACCGGCGCCAGCCGCTGACCGATCGCGGCCACCTGCGCCTGCCCGGTCTCGTCGAGCTGAACGCCCGGGGTCCAGCCGGCGAGGACGCCGCCGGTGTTGGCCGTCGTCCGGCCGTGCCGCAGCAGGATGACGGTGGTCACGGCGCCGAGCCTAGGCGCTGGTCAGCGGCCGGGTCAGGGCACCGTCTCCGGCGGCAGCGGGTCCAGGACCCCGGCGCCGACCAGCGCCAGCAGCGCCAGCCCGAGGACGACGCGGTAGACGACGAACGGCGTGAAGCTGCCGCGGTCGAGGTAGCGCAGCAGCCAGGCGATGACGACGTAGCCGACGGCGAAGGAGACGGCCGTCGCGAGCACCGTCGGCCCCCACGCGATCGGCCTCCCCTGCGTCTGCCCGCTCAGCGCCTCGTAGGCCTGGAAGCCGCCCGAGCCGAGGACGGCCGGGATGGCCAGCAGGAAGGAGTACCGCGCGGCCGCCGACCGGGTGAACCCGAGGAACAGCCCGGCGGTGATCGTGCCGCCGGAGCGGGAGACGCCGGGCACCAGCGCCATGGCCTGCGCCAGCCCGAAGGTCAGCCCCGAGCGCACGGTCAGGTCGCTGAGCTCGCGCCGCTTGCGGCCCACGCGATCGGCCCAGTAGAGGACCAGCGAGAAGGCCACGAGGGAGATCGCGACGATCCGCAGGTCGCGCAGCGTCGTCTCGATGTCGTCCTGGAACAGCAGGCCGAGGACGACGATCGGGATGCTGCCGACGATGATCAGCCAGCCCATCCGGGCGTCGGGATCGCCGCGCAGCTCGCGGTCGAACAGCGCCCGCACCCACTGCCGGACGATCCGCCAGATGTCGGTGCGGAAGTAGAGCAGCACGGCGAGCTCGGTGCCGATCTGGATGATCGCGGTGAACGCCGCCCCCGGGTCGTCCCAGCCGAAGGCCTCCCCCACCACGCGCAGGTGCGCGCTGGAGGAGACCGGGATGAACTCGGTGAGCCCCTGCACCAGCCCCAGGACGAAGGCCTCGAACCAGCCCACCGCGCCTCAGCCCTCCGCCGTCGGGGGCGCCGGGGAACGGTCTGCGCGCTCGGGCGACTGCATGGGCACGGGGTCCCACCCTAGGCGGCCGGTCCCGGGCGGCCCGCCCGGCACGCCGTCCCCAGCGGGCCCGCGCGCCCCGGCCCCGCGTCCGGTGCCGCCGGTAGGTTGGCACCTCGTGGAACAACGGGCGCTGGGGCGCAGCGGCCTGGTCGTCTCCCGGCTGGCGCTGGGCACCATGACCTGGGGCCGGGACACCGACGAGGACGAGGCCGCGATGCAGCTCACGGCCTTCGTCGACGCCGGTGGCACGCTCGTGGACACCGCGGACGTCTACTGCGACGGCGAGAGCGAGCGCACCCTGGGCCGGCTGCTGTCCGACGTCGTCCCGCGCTCGGAGGTCCTGGTCGCCACCAAGGCCGTGGGCCGCACCGGGCCCGGGCCGATGGGCCGCGGGGCCTCGCGGGGGCACCTGCTGGCCGCGCTCGACGCCTCGCTGGACCGGCTGGGCCTGGACCACGTCGACCTGTGGCAGCTGCACGCCTGGGACGAGCACGCCCCGATCGAGGAGACGCTGGCCGCCTGCGACACCGCGGTCGCCTCCGGCCGCACCCGCTACGTCGGCATCAGCAACTTCACCGGCTGGCAGACCGCCCAGGCCGCCACCTGGCAGCGGGCGTGGCCGGGCCGGGTGCCGCTGGTCAGCACCCAGGTCGAGTACTCGCTGCTGCAGCGCGGGGTCGAGCGCGAGGTGGTGCCGGCCGCGGAGGCCCTGGGCCTCGGCGTGCTGGCCTGGTCGCCGCTGGGCCGCGGCCTGCTCACCGGCAAGTACCGGCACAGCACCCCGACCGAGTCCCGTGGGGCGTCGCCGCAGTGGCAGGGCTTCATCGACCAGCTGCGCTCCCCCGACGCCGACCGGATCGTCGAGGCCGTCATCACCGCCGCCGAGGGCCTGGGCACCTCCCCGCTGGCCGTCGCCCTGGCGTGGGTGCGCGACCGGCCCGGGGTCGTCGCGCCCGTCGTCGGCGCGCGCACCGCCGCCCAGCTGCAGGCGTCCCTCGACGCCGAGGGCGTGCGCCTGCCGGCCGCCATCCGGACGGCGCTGGAGGACGTCTCCGCGCCGCACTTCGCCTATCCGGAGCGCCGGTGAGCACGCCCGTCCCCGACGACCGGGTCTTCGCCGCGTTCTGCGCCGCCGGGCTGTGGCCGGGGCTGGGCAAGCGGGCGGCGGCCGAGCTGCCCGCGGCCGGCATCACCACCGCCGACGACGTGACCGCGGCCAGGCTGCTCAAGCTCCCGCGGGTGGGCAAGCAGCGCGCCGAGCGGCTGTTCTCCGGCTTCCTGTCCGCGGCGCCGACCTACGACGTGGTCGCGCTGCTGGTCGGCGCCGGGCTGGACGCGAAGCTGGCCGCCGGTGCCGCCGACGCGCTGGGACCGGACGCGTCCCGGCGGCTGCGCGACGACCCGTGGGCGCTGCTCGGGCTGACCGGCGTGGGGCTGGGCGACGCCGACCGGCTGGCCATCGCGCTGCTGCCCGGCGCCGACCGGCAGGACACCCGCCGCGGCCGGGCGATCGTGGCCCTCACCCTGCGGACGGCGACCCGGGACGGGCACACCGTGCTGCCGGTCGACCTCGTGGTGGCGGCGCTGCGCGCGGAGGGTGTTACGGACCCCGCGGCGGCGGTCGTCGCCGCGGTGGACTCCGGCGAGGTGCTGGAGCACGACCCGCCGGAGCCGGAATGGGACGAGGAGGCGGACGAGGAGCCGCCCGAGCCCGACCCCTCGCTGCGGATGCTGTCGCTGGCCCGCTACGGCATGGCGGAGGAGGCCGTGGCCGAGAACGTCGCCCGGCTGGTGGCCACCGCGGAGCGGATCGCCGACCCGGCCGCCGTCCGCTCGGTGGCCAAGGGGCTGGACGAGGCGCAGAAGAAGGCCGTCGCGGCCGTGCTGGGGGCCGGCGTCTCGCTGCTGACCGGCGGCCCGGGCACCGGCAAGAGCCGCACCGTGGCCGCCGTCGTGAAGCTGCTCGCGGCCAAGGGCAGCGAGGTGGCGCTGGCCGCGCCGACCGGGCGGGCGGCCAAGCGGCTGGAGGAGCTCACCGACCACCCGGCGGTCACGGTGCACCGGCTGCTGGGCGCGCAGGGCACGACCGGGGGGTTCGCCCGCAACGAGGAGTGGCCGCTCGATGCCGACGTCGTCGTGGTCGACGAGGCCTCGATGCTCGACGTCGAGCTCACCGCGGCGCTGCTCGAGGCCTGCCCGGACGGCACGCACCTGGTGCTGGTCGGCGACCCGGCGCAGCTGCCCTCGATCGGGCCCGGCCACGTGCTCGGCGACCTGATCGACTCCGGCGCCGTCCCGGTGACCGAGCTGACCACGCTGTACCGGCAGGCCGAGGGCGGGGCGATCGCGCGGCTGGCCAACGCGGTGCGCGCCGGCGAGCTGCCGCCGGTCGACTCCCCCGACCGGGAGGTGGTCGTCGTCCCGGCGACGGGCAGCGCCGAGGCCGCCCGCCGCGTCGTCCAGCTGGTCACCGACTCCATCCCGCGGGCGCTGCGGATCGATCCGGCAACGGTGCAGGTCGTGACGCCGGTGCACCGCGGGCCGGCCGGCACCATCGAGCTGAATAAGGCGCTCAAGGAGAAGCTGAACCCGGGCGAGGGCACGGTGTGGGGCTTCGACGTGGGCGACCGGGTGGTGGCCACCGCCAACCACCTGGATCTCGAGCCGATCGGCTTCGCCAACGGCGAGACCGGCGTGGTCACCGGCACCGGGGACGGGTCGCTGGACGTGGCCTTCGCCTCCGGGCCGGTCACCGTGCCGACGAACGCGCTGGGCGACCTCCGGCACGGCTGGGCGATCACCGTGCACCGCGCGCAGGGCTCGGAGTGGCCCGGCGTCGTCGTCGTGCTGCCGCCGGAGGCCGGCGGGATGCTGTCGCGGCCCCTGGTCTACACCGCGCTGACCCGCGCGCAGTCGCACCTGTCGATCGTGCACGCGTCGGGCGCGGCGCTGGCGCGGGCGGTGCGGGAGGTCGACGTGCGGCCCCGCCGCACGCGGCTGGCCCGGCTGCTCGCCGAGACCCTCGACGAGCAGCCGTAGGTCAGCCCGCGGTCCGGAGCAGGTGCTGGGTGGCGGTGTGCAACTGCCCGGCGCAGGTGAGCGGCCGCGGGAAGGGCACCCGGACGTCGGTGTGGCCGCCGGCGGGGTGCTCGACGCGCAGCCGGTAGCCGAACCGGTCCAGGGCGAGCGGGCGGACGACGTCGTCCCCGGCGGCCGTTCCCCCCGGGAGCAGCCGGCCCAGCGCGGCGAGCACCTCGGGGTGGCAGCGGTCGACGTGGGTGAGCATCCGGGTCTCGACCGGCAGGAGCGGGTCGGGCCGGGCGGCGGCGAACTCCCCGGGGCTCACCTCGGTGCAGCGCTCGCCCTCGCGCAGCACGACCTCGGCCAGGTCCAGCCGCAGCAGGGTGACGCCGGAGCCGACGTCGAGCAGGTCGCCGACGGGGCGGACGTCGGCGAACGCCAGCGCGGCGGCCCGCAGGTCGTGCGGCGGCACCGGGGTGAGCCAGCCCGACAGCCACAGCCGGGCGCGGACCGGGTCGCGCAGCGGCACCGGCGCGCGGTCGCAGACCATGAGCAGCGCGCTCACGTCCCTGCCGGGGCCGGCCTCGACGGCGGCGGCGGTCTCGCCGTCGGACCGCACGAGCAGCAGCAGCCGGCCGTCGGCGGTGACTGCGTGCGCCAGCGGCCGGGCCGGCTCGCGGCCGGCCACGCACAGCGCGGCCGCGGTGCGGGCGGCGGCCGTGCGGGCCCGCTCGGCGGGGGCGGCGGGCGAGTCCGCGGCGGCCGGGGCGGCGGCCGGTCCGGAGCCGGTCGAGCTGCTCATGGTCCCCTCCGAGGCGATCGAGTTAGGGAAGCCTAACCACATGACCGCTCCCGGGGGAACCCCGTCAGATGTTGGCGGCGACCGCCCGGCTGAGGTTGCGGCGCAGCACCCGGGGCAGCGCGGCCAGGTTGAGCAGCAGCCCGAGCGACAGGACGGCGACCAGCCAGAAGCCGGCGCCGGCGCCCCCGTCGGCGATCGCGAGGACGACGGCGAGCACCAGCGCCGCGCCGCCCAGCACCGTCATGCCGACCGCGATGCCCCGGCGGCGCGGGTGCGCGCGCTCCTGCTCGTCGACCGACCGCAGGACCGTGCGGGCCCAGTCGACGACCGCGGGCCGCAGCCGCTCCTCCTCGGCGCGCCGGCCGCGGGCCATCGCCCGCTGGACCGCCAGCGAGTCCCCGGCCTGCAGCCCGTGCCGTTCGAGCAGCCCGGCCGGCGCCTCGGTGCCGACGGTCGCCCAGAACCGTCGCCCTCCGACGGCGAAGCCCACCAGGGGCGCGAGGACGGCGACGACCAGCGAGACCACGATCCACACGGACGGCAGCATGCCTGCTCGGCGCCGCGGTCCGGGCGGCACGACACCCGGTCGGGTGCGACGGGCCGGGCGTGCCGGACGGCTCCGGCGGCTGCGGTCAGGTGGTGCGCTCGTCCTCGTCCAGGGGGACCTCGGCCTCCTGCTCGAGCACGTCGGCGTCGTCGGCCTCCCGGTAGCCCAGGGCGGTGGGCCGGCCGGACTCGCCCGGGCGCGCGGCCAGCTGCTGCTCCAGCGCGTCGGCCTCCGGGACGTCACCCGCCGGCGGGGTCGCGGCCGCGGCGGTCGCCGGGGCCGGCGGCTCGAGCAGGGCGTCCTGCTCGGCGCGGTCGGCGTCGTTCGCGCCGTCGGTACCGGGCTCGGTCACGTGTCCTCCTCGGTCGTGCGGGCTGGTCCCGTCCATCCTGCCGCCGCCCCCGGGGCCCGGCTCGGCGGGTGTCCGGTGGGTGACGGTCCGGCGAACGGCGTGGCACCATCGGCCGGGTGGAGGCGGCCGGGGACTACGAGTTCGCGCCGCTGCGGATCCCGCCGGGCACGTCCCGGTCCGCAGCGGCGACCATGCTGAGCCTGCAGGCGGACACCGGCGGCTGGGAGCTGGCCCGGTTGCAGCTGCACGCCGATGGCACGCGCAAGGCCATCCTGCGCCGCCGCGCCCGGCTGTCCTACCTCCCCGGCCCGCACATCTGAGCCGCACCGAGGGCACAACAGGCTTGGGTCAAACTCAAATTGTCGCTTGACCTCGACCCAAATGCCGATCACGATGCCGGTGTGACTGCGACCACACCCGCGAGTTCGACGACACGGGCCGGGGCTGCCGAGCGCACGCGGGCCCGGATCCTCGCCGTCGCCCGCGACCGCTTCGTCGACCTGCCCTACGACGAGGTGCGGCTCGCCGAGGTCGCGGCCACGGCCGGGGTCACCCAGCAGACGCTGCTCAACCACTTCACCTCCAAGGAGGGCCTGCTGGTGGCCCTCGTCGACCAGCTGCGCCCCGAGGTCGAGGCGCTGCGCGGCCCCGTGCCCCCCGGGGACGTCGTGGCCGCCGTCCGGGGAATCGTCCGGCAGTACGAGGCCCTGGGCGACGCCAACGTCCGCATGCAGGCGGCCGCCGAGCGGATCCCGGCCCTGGCCGAGGGGGTGCGCCGGGCCCGTGCCCTGCACACCGCGTGGCTCGAGTCGACCTTCGCCGGGCAGCTGCCGGCCGGAGCCCGGGCCCGCCGCCGCGCCGTGGCCGCTCTCTACGCCGCCACCGACGTCGGCACCTGGAAGCTGCTGCGCCGCGACCTCGGCCACTCACGGACCGAGACCACGGCCGTCCTGACGTCCCTGGTCCGGGCCGCACTGGCCCCCACCTCCTGAGGAGGAACCCCGTGAACGTCCTGGTGGCACTGTGGGACGGCGGCGGCACCGTTCCGGCCGAGGTCGGCGTGGTGCGCCGGCTCCGCGCCCGCGGGCATGCCGTCACGGTGCTCGCAGACCCGACCCTGGAGCGCGACGTCGCGGCGACCGGCGCCGCCTTCGTCGCCTGGCGTGAGGCGCCCCACCGGCGCAGTGCGGGCGAGCGCGACCTGATCGACGACACGGAGTGCCGGACCCCGCCGCAGGTGCTGCACCGGATCCTCGACCGGCTGGTGGCCGGTCCGGCCGGCGCCTTCGCCGCCGAGGTCCGCGAGCAGCTGGCCGCCCGGCCCACCGACGTCGTGGTGGCCAGCGGCGTCCTGCTCGGCGCCCTCCTGGGTGCCGAGTCCCGCGGCGTGCCCGCGGTCGCGCTGTGCTCCAACATCTACAACAGGCCCGCGCCGGGACTCCCGCCCTTCGGCTCCGGCCTGCCGCCGGCCCGCGGTCCCCTGGGGCGCGTCCGCGACCGCGCGCTGTCCGCGGTCGCCGGCCGGCTGTGGGATCGCGGGCTCCCCGCGCTGAACGCCGCACGCAGGGACCTGGGCCTGGACCCGCTCCCGGAGCTGTGGGGGCAGTGGGACCGCGCGGCGCGGGTGCTCGTCCTCACCTCACCGGCGTTCGACCTGCCCGCGCAGCTGCCCGGCAACGTCCGTTACGTCGGCCCGGTGCTCGACGACCCGGCGTGGGCCGAAGCCGTCGCGCCCCCGGCCGGACCCGAGCCGCTGGTCGTGGCCGGTCTGTCCAGCACCTACCAGCGCCAGGGCGACCTGCTGCGCCGCATCGTCGCCGCACTGTCGCGCCTGCCGGTGCGGGCGGTCGTCCCCACGGGGCCGATGGTCGACCCCGCGGACCTACCGGGCACCGACCGCATCGCCGTCGTCCGGGCAGCCTCCCACGCGCGTCTGTTCGCGCAGGCCGACGCCGTGATCACGCACGCCGGTCACGGCACTCTCATGAAGGCACTGGCCGCCGGCGTCCCGACGCTGTGCCTGCCGATGGGGCGCGACCAGGGGGACAACGTGGTCCGCGCGCGCAGGCACGGTGCGGTGCTGAGCCTGCGGCCTTCTGCGAGCCCGGACCGGATCGCGACCGCCGTCCAGCGGTTGCTCGGTGATGCCGCGCTGAAGCAGGCAGCGGAGACGCTCGGCGCACGGATCCGTGCCGACGCCGCGAGCCCGGCGCTGGTTGACGAGATCGAGCGGGCGACAGGCCACGGCGCCGCCCACCGGGTCGCGCCGGCCTGACCGGAAAATAGTCACCCGCACTGGAACTCGACGGACGCGCTGCAGCGGACCTCGGCGGCAGTCGGCGAGGTCGGCTGGAGTGTGGGGTCAGGCGG